>JBOHWA010000334.1:0-2859 GCA_050735855.1 Binatia bacterium | reverse complement strand
CCCTCGCGCAACTGCCCGATGTGCCGCGCGTGCGCGATGCGCGCGCCGCGCTGACGCCGATCATCGCCGCCGCGGCCGGGCTGTTCGTCCGCGCCACCGCGGCCCAGCCCAGCGCCGTCCCCGGCGGCACCGTACCGGTAAAGGTCGAGATGACGCTGCGCCGCCCGGTGTCGGTCACCGTGCGCGACGTCGACTTTCCCGGCGGTGCCACGGAGCCCGGTGGCGGCACCCTGACACTCAACCAACGGCGCGAGATCAACCGTGACGTGCACGTCGCCGCCGACGCGGCGGTGTCGACGCCATACTGGCTGGCCGAGCCGGCGTTCCCCGGCCGGCAGGTGGTGCGCGACCAGCGCCTGGTCGGCGAGCCGCAGGGGCCGCCGGCGCTGTCGATCGCCGTCGATCTGCTGTTCGAGGATCGCGCCGTGCGGCTGTCGGTGCCGGTGGTGTACGCCTGGACCGATCCGGTGCAGGGCGAGCGCACGCGCCCGTTTCTCATCATCCCGCCGGCGACGGTGACACCGGCCCGCCAGGCGGTGCTGCTGCCCAACGGCCAGCCGGCGCCGGTGGCGCTGCGCGTGCGCGCCGGCCAGGACGATCTGCAGGGCGACGTCAGCCTGTCGTTGCCGGAGGGCTGGCGCGCCGAACCGCCGCAAGCGCCGGTGAAGCTCGCCAAGCTGGGCGACGAGACCAGCGTGACGTTCACGGTGTCGGCCCCGCCCAAGGCACAGCCGATCGAGGTGGCACCGGCGATCGAGGTGGACGGCCGCGCCTGGGCGTATCGCGAGGACGTCATCGACTATCCGCACATCCCGATGCAGATCGTGCTGCAGCCGGCGGCGCTGCGCCTGGTGCCGCTCGATCTGCGCCTGCCGCCGGGGCCGATCGGCTATATCGCCGGCTCGGGCGATACGGTGGCCGACGATCTGGCGCACGTCGGCCTGACGGTCGACGTGCTCGACGACACCACCCTGCGCAGCGGCGATCTCAGCCGCTACAAAGCCATCGTCGTCGGCATCCGCGCCTACAACACGCGCCCGGCGCTGCACGCCGCGCACGATCGCCTCATGCGCTACGTCGCCGACGGTGGCACGGTGGTGGTGCAGTACAACACCAACAACCGCCTCGCCCCGATGGAGCAGCCGATCGGACCGCATCCGCTGCTGCTCGGGCGCGATCGCATCACCGACGAGAGCGCGGCGATGGAAGCGATCGACCCGACCGACCGCGTGCTGCATGCGCCGAACGAGATCACCGCCGCCGACTTCGACGGCTGGGTGCAGGAGCGCGGCCTCTATTACGCCGCCCGCTGGTCCGATCACTACCGGCCCATCTTCCGCACCGCCGACCCGGGCGAGGGCCCGATGCTCGGCGGCCTGCTGGTCGCCGACTACGGTAAGGGCCGCTACGTCTACACCGGCCTGGCCTTCTTCCGGCAGCTGCCGGCCGGCGTCCCCGGCGGCTATCGGCTGTTCGCCAACCTGCTGGCGCCGCCAGGCGAGGAGACACAGTGATCCCCGACGCCCCGCTTGCATCGGTCGGCGCGTCGAGGGTCCCTTCCCCCCTTGCGGGGGAAGGACAGGATGGGGGGTCGTTCGCAACGAAGCGAGCGTTCCACTCGCAAGCAAGCCCCCATCCTGGCCTTCCCCCGCAAGGGGGGAAGGGACCTTGGGATCAGCGGCCACGGATCAGCACGCGCGCCGTGCGGTCGCGGCCGACGGGAGTCCCTAGCGCATCCCAGACGGTCGTCGCTCGGAGCGGTCGATGATTGCGCCCGAGCGCCCGCCCTCGCCCGCCGACGAGACGCCGCCACCCGTGCTCGGCAGCTGGCGCAACATCTACCTGCTGGTGCTCGGCCAGCTCGCCGCGCTGGTCGCGTGCTTCTATGCGCTGGGCCGCTGGGCGTCGTCGTGACCGGGCTCGACTGGGCGGTGCTGATCGGCACGCTCGCCTTCATCGGCATCTACGGCTGGTGGAAGACGCGCGGCGCGCAGAACATGGACGACTACTTCCGCGGCGGCAACACGCTGCGCTGGCCGACCATCGGGCTCAGCATCATGGCGACGCAGGCGAGCGCCATCACCTTCCTGTCGACGCCGGGCCAGGCCTACGAGGACGGCATGCGCTTCGTGCAGTTCTACTTCGGCCTGCCGCTGGCGATGGTGGTGATCAGCGCCTTCTTCGTGCCGATCTACTACCGGCTGAAGGTCTACACCGCCTACGAGTACCTCGAGCACCGCTTCGACGCGCGCGTGCGCTACCTCGGTGCGCTGCTCTTCCTCATTCAGCGCGGCCTCGCCGCCGGCATCACCATTTACGCGCCGGCGATCATCCTGAGCACCATCCTCGGCTGGCCGCTCAACCTGACCAACCTGGCTATCGGCGTCGTGGTGATCGCCTACACCGTCTCCGGCGGCACGCGCGCCGTCAGCCAGACGCAGCAGCAGCAGATGATCGTCATGCTCGCCGGGCTGTTCATCGCCGCCGGGTTGATCGTCTGGCAGCTGCCCGACGGCGTGTCGCTGCCGGCGGCCTTCAAGCTCGCCGGCGCGCTCGACCGCATGAACGCGGTCAGCTTCGAGCTCGACTTCAACAACCGCTACAACTTCTGGTCGGGCCTGGCCGGCGGGTTCTTCCTCGCCCTGTCCTACTTCGGCACCGACCAGTCGCAGGTGCAGCGCTATCTCTCCGGCCGCTCGCTGACCGAGAGCCGCCTCGGCCTGCTCTTCAACGGCCTGTTCAAGGTGCCGATGCAGTTCGTCATCCTGCTGCTCGGCGTGCTGATGTTCGTCTTCTATCTGTTCACCCCGCCGCCGATCTTCTTCAACACGCCGGCGCTCGCCGCGGTCGAGCGCGGCG
>JBOHWA010000333.1:0-7957 GCA_050735855.1 Binatia bacterium | reverse complement strand
CTGCTGGCGCTGGGGCGCGGGCGCGACGGCTGGCGGCGCTGCCTCGGCGAGGTGGCGTGGACCGCCGCCGGCGGCGCCGCCGTGTGCCTGCCGCTCTGCGCCCACGCGGTGTGGCGCTCGTCGTTCGCCGAGATGTACTACGCCACGGTGACCTGGGTGCTGACCAACTACAGCGCCGCCAACGTCGGCCGCATGGGCTGGGCCGGATCGCTGTTTCGTGGCGGTGGCGCCCACACCTGGCTGCCGCTGCTGCGCGCCCTGCCGGCCGTACTCGGGCTCGAGCTCCTCAGCCTGGTGTGGGACGCGTGGCGCGGCGGGCTCGCCGCGCAGCGCGTGCGCGCCAGCCTGTGGCTGCTGGCCGCCACCGCCGCCGCCGCCATCCTGTATTTCCCCGATATCATCCACATCGCCTTCGTCGCGCCGTTCGGCTTCGTCGTCCTCGCCGGGATGATCGCCCGGCTGCGCCGCCTGCGGCCGTTGCGGACCGCGGTCGGACGGGTCGCCCTGCAGGTGGCCTGGGCGGCGCTGCTGGCGCTGGTGCTGGGCCAGGCCTGGTCGAACCGCCAGCGCCTCTGGCAGGCGACGCCCGAGATGGCCGACAGCGCCTTCGGCACGATTGCCGCCTCGGCGCGTCAGGCCAGCCTGCTGCGCGACCTGCGCACGCTCCCGCCCTCGCCCAACGGCCAGCCGTATCGCCTGTTCGCCTATCCGAGCGACGCCTGGATCTACCTGACCCTGCCGGCCGACAACCCCACCCCGTTCTCGCTCATGATGCCGGTCTACAGCTCGGCCGCGCAGACGCAGACCGTCATCGACGTGCTCGAGCGCGACCGCCAGGTGGCCGTGCTGGTCAACGCGCTGTTCGCCAGGGACGCGGACCCGTTCGTGATCCACGTCAAGGCCCACTTCCTGCCGCCGATCTATCTGGAGACGCAACCCTATGTCGTCTACCGCCGCCCTCCGGACTGAGGCGCCGCCGGCGGCGCGCGGCGCGCCCGGAGCCGGCCCGGCCGCCGTCGCCATCGGCTGGGCCGTCGGGGTGGTGTCGTTTGCCTACCTGATGAGTCTGCCGCCGACGCTCAACATGGCCGACGAGAGCGTCGTGCTCTACGGCGCCAAGCGCGTCTACATGGGCGAGGCCGCGTACCGTGACTTCTTCGAGTTCGTCGCTCCCGGGGCGTTCTATCTCTACGCCCTGGCCTACAAGATCGGCGGCGTCTCGATCACCAGCGCGCGGGTGACCACGGCGTTGCTCAACGCGCTCACCGCGGTGTGCATCTACTTCCTCGCCCTGCGCATCGCCGCGGTCGGCGAGGCGGTGATCGCCGGCTTGATGGTGGTGGCGATCTGCGTGCCGGTCTGGAACATGGCCAGCCATCACTGGATCGCCACGACGATGGCCGCGGCGGCCGCGGCGGTGCTGTTGGCGCCCGGCTGGCAGGCTTCGACTCGCGCCCGCCCGACCGCCGCCGGCTTCCTCGCCGGTATCCTGGCGTGCACGCACCAGGGCCGCGCCGTGTGGCTGATCGCCTGGCTGATCGTCTCCGTGCCGCTGGTCACGCAAACGGCGGCGCCCGGCCGCTGGCGGCGCTGCGCGCGCGAGCTCGCCTGGATCGCCGTCGGCGGCGCGGCCATCTGCCTGCCCGTCTTCGGCTACGCCCTCTGGCGCTCGTCGTTCGCCGAGATGCACTACGCCATGGTGACCTGGGTGACGATAAACTACTGGGCGTACAACGTCGGCGTGGCGGCGTGGGCCGCCGCCCCGTTCCCGACCATGCGCACCATCACGTGGGTCCGCCTGCTGGAGGCGATTCCAGCCCTGCTCGCCGTCGAGGCGCTCTGGGTGCTCTGGACGCTGGCGCGGCGCGGTCTGGGCGCCGTTCGGCTGCGCCTCAGCCTGCTGCTGCTGGCGCTCAGCGCGATCGCCGCCATCATGTACTACCCCGGCATCGGGCACGTGGCGTTCATCACCCCCTTTGCCTTGGTGGTGTTCGCCGGCATGGTGTACCGCCTGCGCCGCGTCGTGCCCTTGCACACGCGGGTGGGTCGCGCCGGGGTGGGCCTGGCGTGGGCGGCGATGTTGGCGCTGGTCTGCGGCAAGCTCTGGACGAACCGCGAGATCGTGCGGATGCATACGCCGATACGCTTTGAGTCCGCCTTCGGCACGCTCGCCGGACACCCGCGCCAGGCCAACCTCATCGCCGGGCTGCGCGCCAACCTGCCGGTCAGCGACGACGCGCCGGCGCGCCTGTTCGCCTATCCGGGCGATGCCTGGGTCTACCTGGCGCTCCCGGCGGACAATCCGACCCCCTTCGCGCTGCTGCGCCCGATCTACAACACCCCGGAGCAGAACCAGTCGGCGATCGACCTGATCGAGCGCGATCCGACCATCGCGGTGCTGGTCAACACGATGTTCGCCCGCAACCAGGACCCGATGCTGACCTATCTCAACCGCCGCTTCGGACAGCCGATCCTGTTGCCCGCCATGCCCTGGATTCTCTACAAGCGCCCGACGCCCGTGCCGCCGTCCTGAGACGGCGGCGGTACGTCGCGCCGCCGATAGAGCGTGTACGGCAGGGACGGGTCGGTGTCGGTGCGCTCGACCTCGTAGTGCTCGCGTACCCACGGCAGGATCCGATCGTCGCCGCGCACCAGGCCGAAGTTCATCACCAGGATGTACGGCGGCCGCTTGCTGGCCAGCGCCGCCAGCGTCCGATCGATCTCCACCTCGGGCAGGTAGTCGGGCATGAAGAGCGGGTGGCCGGTCGGGTTCTGGGTATCGGCGGCGAGATAGGCCGGCGACCAGGTCGGATAGGCGAACAGCAGCCGATCCGGGTGGTCGGCCATGACGGCATCGATCAACTCGATCAACCGCACCTCCTGTGCCATGCCGAAGTCGATGCCGCCGAATGCCGTCTGGGCGTGGAACGGGTAGTCGCGCCAGAGCAACCGGTAGGTGCGCACTGAGCGCGCCGCCACCGTGCCGAGCAGGGCGACCGCGAGCAGCGCGGCGGCGGCGCGCGCCAGCACCGGGCGCGAGGACCAGCGGTGCAGCAACGCCTCGAGCCCCTCGACCCCGGCGACGAAGAGCAGCGGCGCGATGAAGCCGAGATGGACGATGTCAGGCATGTAGGCGACCGAGACCATCGAGGCGATCCCGATCAGCAGCAGGACGGCGAGTCGATCGAGCTCGGCGAGCGGGCGGCGCTGGCGCCAGCCGGCCGCCAGCCGCAGCAGCGCCGGCAGCAGGGCGAACGGGGCCCAGCGCAACAGCGGTGGCCACGTATAGAGGGCGAAGGCGCCGGTGGTCACCGCACCCCAGGCGGTGCGGTTGTAATGGCGGTAGCCGCTCAGCGGATGGAGGATCGTCTGCTCGATCAGCGGCGTCGCGCCGGTGGTGGCGAGCAGGAAGACAATGCCGGGCAGCGCCACGGCGGCGGTGCCCAGGGCGTACCAGCGGCACGCGTACCACCAGGTACGCGGCGGCAGCGCGTGCCCACTGCGCCGCGCGATGGCGCTCTCGAGGCCGAACAGCGCCAGGACGGCGAGGGCGAAGACGGCCCCCTGGTGCTGGTGCGAGAGCGCCAGCGCCCCGGTGCACACCCCGGGCAGCACGGCGCCGGCCGGCCGCGCAACGCGGCCGTCGGCGAGCAGCGAGTAAAGGATCGCCGCCATCATCAGCGTGCTGAACCAGTGCGGGCTGGCATGCGGCCAGAGGCCGACGCCGAACGCCACGTGCAGCAGCGGCGGGGCGAGGGCCAGCTCGGGGCGCACGCCGCAGCGCCGCGCGCTGCCGTAGAGTAGCAGGGCCACTCCCCCCTGCAGCACCGCGGCGGCGAGGCGAGCGACGGTCATGGTGTCGCCGAAGATGGCGAAGACGATCGCCATGCACCATTGCGCGATCGGGCCGGCGAACCAGAACAGGTCGCGGTACATCAGCTCGCCGTGCAGGAGGCGCTTCGCCTCGACGAGGAAGAACACCTCGTCGGCGCGCCCCAGGTTGTGCGGCAGCACGGCCAGATAGGCGACGGTGGCGCCGAACAGCAGCGCGCCGATGCAGCGGTCGACACGGGATGAGCGCAGCGTCATGGGCGTCGAACGGGAAGCCGGCACGCAGGGTCGGCTAGCAGCACCTCCGGCCGGGCGCAATTCGATTGGCTTGCACGACCCTGGGTGAAGCCGCCGCCCGGCGCGCGCACCCGCGGCGAAGCGAACCGACGCCGCTAGGCTTGGGCGCGGGCTTCCTGCGCGGCGGCGCTGCGGTCGCGGTCGCCGCCCGGCACGATGGCTTGCGCGTGCGGCGTGTCGACGACGTCGCCCGCCGTGTCGCCGGTGAGGAAGAAGGACGGCAGCTTGTCGGGCAGGAAACGGTCGAGCAGGCTGGGGAAGCGCCGCACCAGGCGCGATTCGCCCAGCGCGCGCACCGCCCAACGCGGCAGCTCGGTGCGCGTCAGCAGGTAGAGCTTGTGGTAGTAGCGGTAGTCGGCATCGCTCAGGCTCAGCGTGGCGCCGCGCTCCGCGACGGCCTCGGTGTAGCCGTACTTGGGGAAGTTGACCATGGCGCCGAAGCCGATCGAGCGGATCTGCTGCGGGAAGTCGACGAGGAAGTCGAAGGTCTGGCGACAGTCCGCTTCGGTCTCGAAGTGCACCTTGGTGATCATGTCGAAGTAGCACTCGACGCCGCATTCGATGATCACCTTGGCCGCTTCGATCGCCTTCTCGCGCGCCACCGGGCGATGGAACTCCTTCAACATCGCCTCGCTGCCCGACTGGATGCCCATGGTGATCGAGCGCAGGCCGGCATCCTTGAGCATCAGGATCTCGTCGCGCCGCGTCGTCGTCGGGTAGGTGTAGCACCAGAAGGGCAGGCCGATCTCGGCCTTGTAGCGCGGCGCGAACTCGCGCAGCCAGCGCGGGTTCACCGTGAACACATCGTCGTAGAACATGATGTGCGTCAGCTTGAACTTGCGCTTCGCGGCGACCAGCTCCTCGATCACCACGTCGACGCTGCGGCGGCGCAGGGAATTCTTCTTGCCGAAGGTGTCCTGGTAGACGCTCTCGATGCAGAAGCTGCAGGAGAACGGGCAGCCGCGCTGCGTCATGATCGGATACTCGTCCGGCATCAGCAGCGGATAGACGTCGTGCTGGATCTGGTCGTCGCCGATGTGGATGGTGCGGCTGATCTCGAAGTCGGGGATGGCGATGCTGTCGAGCTCGGGGTAGGGCGCCGCCGGATTGCGGACGATGCTGTCGCCGCGCCGCGTCCACATCCCGCGCACGCCGGTGTAATCGGTGCCGCGGTCGAGATGTTCGGCGAGCTCGACGATCAACTCCTCGCCCTCGCCGATACACACCATGTCGGCGTGCTCGATGGCGACCTCGGGCTCGACCGTCGGCCCCGGACCGCCCCAGATGATCGGCAGATCGAAGCGCTGCTTGAGCCGCCCGGTGACCTCGGCGGCGGCCTGCATGGTCAGCGAGGTGAGGCTGAAGCCGATCAGCTGCGGGTCGAAATCCTCCAGCGCCTCGAACAGCAGCTCGTACTCGCGCTCGGTGAAGGGCCGGTAGTAGTTCCAGACGTATTCGCGGCCGCGCTCGGCGATCAGCGTGAGCGCGTAGTCGGTGACCAGATAACGGTGGCCGTCTTCCTTCGGCGCGACGAGGAAGTCCTTCAGGTAGATGACGCGCGAATCATGGCCAGCCCGCTGCAGATCGCCCGAGAGCTGGGATACGCCCAGGTTCAATCCGGTGAAAAGCTTGATCAGCGCGACCCGAGCCATTGCCCTCGTTTCCCCCGTTCCGCGCGCCGGCAGTCTGCCCCCCCGCCGCGGTACGCCCATAGCCCTGAAAACAGCGTGTCCCAACCTATAGAGCGCGGTTGCGCCCTATGGCAAGACGTTTCGGGCGCGGCGTCAGGGGCGCCGGCCGGCCCGGCCCCGGCGGTAGTCGGCGATGCCCTGGCGCACCGCGCTCAGGGCGGCGCGCGGCTGGCCGGTTCCGGCGCGCAGGGCGTAGGCGGCGCAGCGGGCCTGGACCGAGAGTTCCTGGACCTTGCGCTCCCAGGCGGCGCTCGGGCTGTGGCGCTGCAACAACAGGAGGTGATTGCGGGTCGAGTAGTACAGGCTGTCGAGCGATTGCCGATTCTGCGTCGCCGGGGCGCGGTCGTGCAGGACGCGGGCGGCCGGGGCGAAGGCGACCGAGAAGCCGGCCGCGCGGGCCCGCAGGCACAGGTCCGCATCCTCCATGTAGGCGAAGAAGATGTCGTCGAAGCCGTCGAGGTATTCGGCCGCGACGCGGCTGACCAGCAGGGCGCAGGCGGGGACCGCGACCGGATCGGTGCAGAGGTCGTACTGGCCGTGGTCGATCTCGTCGTGGCCGACCAGTCGCAGCCGGCCGCGCGCCAGGTCGATGTCGAGCCCGGCCGAGTCGAGCCGTTCCGGCCGCGCCCGCTGCAGGATCTTGGCGCCGATCAGGGCCGGGCGTGCCGGGCGCTGTGCCGTCGCCAGCAGGACGTCGAGCGCGTCGGGCTCGGGCAGCGCATCGTTGTTGAGAAACCAGATCCAGTCGGCACCGCGCGACAATGCGGCGCGCATCCCCAGGTTGGAGCCGCCGGCGAAGCCGAGGTTGGTCGGGCTGTGCAGGTAGGTGCCGCCGGGCGCCAACGACTCGACCTCCGCGGCGCTGAACTCGGCACAGCCGTTGTCGACCAGCACCAGCGACCACTGCGAGTAGGCCTGGCGGTGGAGCGACTGCACGCATTCGAGCGTCGCAGCGCGCTTGTTCCAATTGAGGACGACGATGGCAACGGACATAGGAAAGCCGTTCGGCGTTGTGCGTCCGCGTTGGTCGATGGCGAGCGCCAACGCCAAGCGCGCAACGCGCAACGTCCCTAGATATGGCCCTTGGCGCGCAGGTAGTCGCCCAACGCGGCGCGCCAGGGGCGCAGCTCGGTGAAGCCGGCGGCCATCCACGCGCCGTGATCGAGGACGGAAAAGGCCGGGCGCTTGGCTTTGGCGCCTGACTCGGCCGTCGTCGTCGGGGTCATGTGCACGTCCATGCCGCACATCTCGAGGATGGTCTTGGCGAAGAAGAACCATGAGCACTGGCCACCGCTGGTGATGTGGTAGAGGCCGTAGGGGACGCCCGGCTGGCCCTCGCGGGCGAGCAGCGCGGCGACGGCGGCGGCAAGGTCGGCGGTGGCGGTCGGCGTCATCACCTGGTCGTCGACCACCCGCACCGGCCCCGCCTTGCCGAGGCGGATCATGGTCTCGACGAAGTTGCCGCCCTTGCCGCTGGCGCCGGCGACGCCGTACAGCCCGGTGCTGCGGATGACGAAGTGGCGCGGGCAGTAGGCGCGCACCAGCGCCTCGCCGGCGAGCTTCGAGGTGCCGTAGACGCTGGTCGGCAGGGCGAGGTCGGTCTCGCGATAGGGCACGCTGCCCTTTCCATCGAAGACGTAGTCGGAGCTGAAGTGCACCAGCGTGAAGTCGAGCTCCGCGCCGAGCCGCGCCAGGTTGTAGGCGCCGGTGGCGTTGACGGCGAAGGTCGCCGCCGGCTCGTCCTCGCAGATGTCGACCTTGTGATAGGCGCTGGTGTTGATGACGACGTCGGGCCGCAGCTCGCCGAGCACGGTGCGGGCCCGCTCGGCGTCGCAGACGTCGAGGTCGCCGTGTGTCAGACCGGTGATCTTCCAGCCGGCCAGCGCCGGCTGCAGATCCGTTCCGAGCTGCCCCTTGGAGCCGATGATCACTACGTGTCGCATGGCCGGGCCATTTAGCAGGGCGGCGCGCGCAGGGAAACTGAGCGAGTCCCTTGGGCGCCGGCGGGGGGGGCGGGATGCTCGCCGCGAACACGGCGCCGAGAGACCGGCGCCCTCCAGCAGGCCGCTACTTCGAGGCGCGCGTCATCGTCGCATGCACCGCCCTGGAGGGCGCCGGGCCCTCGGCGCCGGGGGCGG
>JBOHWA010000332.1:0-1765 GCA_050735855.1 Binatia bacterium | reverse complement strand
GGGCCATCAGTTCTTCACCACGACGATGACGATCGAGATCGCGTAGAGCGCCGCCGCACAGCCCACCAGGAGCCACGCCACGCGCCGATTGGATCGCTCCGCCGTCACAGCGACACCTTGTCAATCGCCATGCAGGCGAGCAGCACCGGCAGGTAGACCAGCGAAGCCAACACCACGCGACGCGCCGCGACCTCCGATGGCCGCAGTGCGGCGGCGACGCCGATGGCGAGGAAGCCCACGCCGAGCAGCAGCGCGACGACGAAGTACAATCCACCGGTGAGCCCGAACAGGGTCGGGGTCAGCCCCACCGCCAGCAGGCCGACGCAGTGGATGACGATCTGGCGCTCGGTGCTGTGGCCGTCGCGGTCGACGATGGGCAGCAGGCGGAATCCACCGCGCGCGTAGTCCGCGGCGTAGAGCTGCGCGATCGCCAGCGAATGGGGCAGTTGCCAGAGGAAGAGGATCGAGAACAGCACCCAGGCGCCGGGTCCGAACTCGCCCGTCGCCGCCACCCAGCCGGTGACCGGCGGCAGCGCGCCCGGCACCGCGCCGACCACGCCGCACAGCGGCGTGTAGCGCTTCATGGGGGTGTACATGCCGAGGTACGTGACGACCGTCGTGGCGGTGACCATGCTGGCCAGGGGGTTCACCAGCAGTGCCAGGATCACCAGGCCGACCGCCGTCACCAGCGCGCCGAACAGCAGGGCGTCGAAGGGCTGCATGCGCCCGCTCGGCAAGGGGCGGTTGCGGGTGCGGTCCATGCGCCCGTCCGCTTCGCGCTCGATGTACTGGTTCAGCGCCAACGTCCCGCCCGCGGCCAGTCCCGTGCCGACCAGGGTGACGAGCAGGGTGAGGTAGTCCGGGGTCTCCCACGAGCCGAGATAGAAGCCCACCAGCGTCGTGACCAGGACCATCAGCACGACGCGCGGCTTCGTCAGCTCGACGAAGTCTCGCACGGCACGGCGCTGGGCCGGGCACTCCTCGACGACAACGGTGGTGGGCGCGACGCTCATTCGTTCAACCCGGGGCCGGCTGACAACCCCGACGGCGGATCCTAGCAAACCGGGCTCGCAAGTCAGTGCCCCCCGGGCCGCCCCGGCATGGCCTGCGGAAGGAAGTCCTCCTTCTCACCCGGCACGCTGTACTCGTAGGGGCCGCGGTAGACGGTCGGGATGGTGCCGAAATTGCCGTGCGGCACGGGGTTCGCCGTCTCCCACTCCAGCGTATTGGCGCGCCAGGGGTTCCGCTCGGCCTTCTTGCCGGCGAACAGGCTGTAAAAGAAGTTGATCGCGAAGATGATCTGCACCGCCCCGAGGCAGAGCGCGCCGACGGTCATCAGGACATTCCAATGCTGCAAGGGCTGCAGGAACTCGTACTGCATCGGGTTGTAGATGCGACGCATGTGACCGCCGATGCCGATGATGTGCATCGGGAAGAACGTCAGGTTGAAGAAGATCAGCGTGCCCCAGAAGTGAATCTTGGCCAGCGGCTCGTTCATCATGCGGCCGAACAGCTTGGGGAACCAATACGTGATCGCCCCAAAGATCGCGAAGATGCTGCCGCCGAAGACGACGTAGTGGATGTGGCCGACGATGAAGTACGTATCGTGGATGAAGATGTCGACCGGCGTCGCCGCCATGTAGATGCCGCTCAAGCCGCCGATGACGAACATCGAGACGAACGCCAACGCGTAGAGCATCGGCGACTGGAAGGTGATGCTGCCGCCCCACAGCGTCCCGAGCCAGTTGAAGGTCTTGATCGCCGA
>JBOHWA010000331.1:0-4199 GCA_050735855.1 Binatia bacterium | reverse complement strand
GTGGAGGGCGCCGGGCCCTCGGCGCCGGGGGTGGGGCGCCGGGGTTTGATCGACGGCGGCGTTTGTCGCACGCAGCGGCGCCGAGGGCCCGGCGCCCTCCACCGGCCGCGGCTTGACGGCCGCGACGAGACGCGGGCGTAATCCGCGTTCTATGAGCGACAACAGGAAACTCGCCATTCTGGTCGGCGGCGGTCCGGCGCCGGGGATCAACAGCGTCATCGGTGCGGCCACCATTCGCAGCGTGCTCGAGGGCGTCGAGGTGCTCGGCATCCACGACGGCTTCAAGTGGCTGATGCAGGGCGACATCGCCCACGTGCGCCCGCTCGGCATCGAGACGGTCAGCCGCATCCACTTCCGCGGTGGCTCGGTGATCGGCATCGCGCGCGCCAACCCGACCAAGGATCCGGCGTTGCTCGAAGAGACGGTGCAGGCGCTGCTGCGGCTCGACGTCGATCGGGTCATCACCATCGGCGGCGACGACACCGCCTTCTCGGCGATGAAGCTCGAGGCGCACTCGAAGGGCCGGCTGCGGGTCGTGCACGTGCCGAAGACGATCGACAACGACCTCGACCTGCCGCCCGACGTCGACACCTTCGGCTTTCAGACCGCCCGCCACGTCGGGGCCGAGATCGTCAAGAACCTGATGGTCGACGCCCACACCACGTCGAAGTGGTACTTCGTCATCTCGATGGGCCGCAAAGCCGGCCACCTGGCGCTCGGCATCGGCAAGGCGGCGGGGGCGACGTTGACGCTGATCCCGGAGGAATTCGGCCGCGACGTGCCCTTCCAGACCGTGGTCGACACGCTCGCCGTCGCCATCATCAAGCGCCAGAGCCTCGGCCAGCGCCATGGCGTGGCGGTGATCGCCGAGGGCGTCGTCGAGTCGATCCGCGCACAGGACCTGCGCGAGTTGGAGAGCGCCGGGCAGGACGAGCACGGCCACCTGCGCCTGGCCGAGATCGACATCGGCGAGATCCTCAAGCGCGCCGTGCTGCGCCGCCTGCAGCCGCTCAAGGTCGCCCAGTCGATCGTCGCCAAGAACATCGGCTACGAGCTGCGCTGCGCCGACCCGATCCCCTACGACATGGAGTACACCCGCGACCTCGGCTACTGCGCGGCGAAGTTCATGCTCGACGGCGGCCACGGCGCCATGGTGTCGATGCAGGGCGGCAACTTCGTCCCGGTGCCATTCGATCAGCTGGTCGACCCGCAGACCGGCCGCACCCGCGTCCGCCTGGTCGACATCACCTCGGCCCGCTACGCCATCGCGCGGCGCTACATGATCCGCCTGCGGCGCGACGACTTCGAGGCGCCGGACGGCCTCGACGGGTTCGCCGCCACCGCCGGCATGAGCGTCGCGTACTTCCGCGCCCAGTTCGAGTACCTGGTCGACCGCGAGCCACCACCGCTGAGTTTCGTGCCGCTCAAGCAGTCCAGTTGACCGATGGGAACGGCCGGGTTGTCGATGGCGCGCACGCGTGAAATGAAACGCATGGCGAAGCAGAAAAACTTCACCGCGGAGGCGCGGAGAGGCGGAGGCGCCCGAGCCAGTGGGGCACCGCCTGCTTCCATTTAGCCAACCAGAACCAAAACTGGAGATCGCCGCCCGAACGTCACCAGGAGTCTGCCTCCGCGACTCCGCGTCTCCGCGGTGGAAATCCTTCTCTTGTTCACAGGGGTACCACACATGCGGCACAGCCGATCCGTCCTCGCCGTCCTCTTTCTCCTCCTCGCCGCCTGCCGCGGCCAGCATCAGGGGCCCGGTGACGTCACCACCACCGCCGTGCCGGCGCCGGTGGTCGCCGCGCGCGAGGCCCGCCAGGCGGCGGCGCTCGAAGAGCTGGCGCCGGATGCGGCGACGCGGCCGGACAAGCAGATCCTCTTCGGCGATCTGCACGTGCACACCACCTTCTCACCCGATGCGTTCATGCGCAGCCTGCCGATGCTGCACGGCGAGGGCGCGCACCCGCCGGCCGACGCGTGCGACTACGCGCGCTTCTGCTCCGACCTCGACTTCTGGAGCATCAACGATCACGCCGAGGGCGTGTCGCCGCAGCACTGGCAGGAGACCAAGGACTCCATCCGGCAGTGCAACGCCGTCGCCGGCGATCCGCAGAACCCCGACGTCGTCGCCTTCCTCGGCTGGGAGTGGACGCAGGTCGGCCAGACGCCCGACGATCACTACGGCCACAAGAACGTCATCTTCCGCGACCTCGGCGACGATCAGGTGCCCAGCCGCCCGATCAGCGCCCTCAGCCAGCGCCTGGTCGGCGCCCTGCGCGCCCCGGCGCCGCTCTGGCAGCGCATCCAGCTGCCGCTCTTCGACTACGCCAACCGGCAGCGCTACTTCGACTTCGGCAAGTACCAGGAGGAGCTGAACGCGACGCCGCTGTGCCCGGTCGGCGTCGATACGCGCCAGCTGCCGGCCGACTGCCACGAGGCGGCGGAGACGCCGGAGGAGCTGTTCGAGAAGCTCTCGCAGTGGGGCTTCGACACCCTGGTCATCCCGCACGGCACGACCTGGGGCCTCTACACCCCGCCCGGCACCACCTGGGACAAACAGCTCAGCGCCCAGCACAACGACCCGGAGAAGCAGACCCTGTTCGAAATCTACTCCGGCCACGGCAACTCGGAGGAGTTCCGACGCTGGCACGAGGTGACCTTCGCCGCCGACGGCACCGCCGAGTGCCCGATGCCGACCGCCGACCACGTGCCGTGCTGCTGGCAGGCGGGCGAGATCATCCGCAGCCGCTGCGGCGACACGCCCGCCGACGAGTGCGAACAGCGCGTCGGCGCCGCGCGCGCCAACTACCTTGCCGCCGGGGTCGCCGGCCGCATCACGGTGCCGGGCTCGACCATCGAGGACTGGGGCGACTGCGGGCAGTGCCGCGACTGCTTCAACCCGTCGTTCAACTTCCGCCCGGGCAACTCGGCGCAGTACATCCTCTCGCTGACCAACTTCGAGGACCCCGCCGATCCCAAGCGCGCCCACTTCGGCTTCATCGCCTCGAGCGACAACCACACGGCGCGCCCGGGCACCGGCTACAAGGAGTATGGCCGGCGCCAGATGACCGAAGCGGCCGGGCCGCGCGACGAGACCTGGGCGCGGCGCGTCTTCGGCAAGCCGGCGGCGGCCACCGACGAGTCGGTGCCCTTCGACCCCAACAACACCAGCATCAACGGCTTCCAACTCGTCGACCTCGAACGCCAGGCGTCGTTCTTCATGACCGGCGGCCTGGTGGCGGTGCATTCGGCGGGACGCGACCGCAACGCGATCTGGGATTCGCTCAAGCAGCGCGAAGTCTACGCCACCAGCGGCGAGCGCATCCTGCTGTGGTTCGACCTGCTCAACGGGCCCGAGGGCGACGCGCCGATGGGCGCGGCGGTCACCCAGCGCCTGACGCCGCGCTTCCGCGCCCGCGCCGCCGGCTCGTTCAAGCAGCGGCCCGGCTGCCCCGAACACTCGGTGAAGGCCCTGTCGCCCGAGCGGCTCGACCACCTCTGCCGCGGCGAGTGCTACAACCCGAGCGACGAACGGCACCGCATCACCCGCATCGAGGTGGTGCGCGTGCGCCCGCAGGCGACCGCGGGCGAACCGATCGGGCAGCGCATCGAGGACCCGTGGCGCCGCTTCGACTGCCCACCCAACGCCGACGGCTGCGCGATCGAGTTCGACGACCCCGACTTCACCGTCGCCGGCCGCGACGCGTCCTACTACGTGCGCGCCATCCAGGAACCGACCCTGGCGGTGAACTCCGCCGGCCTGCGCTGCGAGTACGACGCCAGCGGCACCTGCACGAAGGTCAACCCCTGCTTCGGCGACTACCGCACGAACTACGACGACGACTGCCTGTCGGAGAACGAGGAGCGGGCCTGGTCGTCACCGATCTATCTGAGCGCGGCGCGCTGAGTCGAGGTTCCGGGTGCACAGGCGAGCACCGCCCTGGAGGGCGCCGGTCCCTCGGCGCCGGGGCTGGCGGGCGTGGTGCCCATCGCGAGCAGGCGCCGAAGGAGCCCTCCAATGCCGCCGCCCGCCCCGGTGCTGGGCGCGCTTCGATCGACGCAGCAGGCGCTGCGGCTACGCCTACGAACAGATCGCCGCGTTCGTCATCCACCGCGACGATTTGTAGCGGAATCGCCCCTGGAGGGCGCCGGTCCCTCGGCGCCGTGCTCGCGACGATTACCCCGCCACACCACCC
>JBOHWA010000330.1:0-1592 GCA_050735855.1 Binatia bacterium | reverse complement strand
GAACAGGTCGACGCCGCTGTAGCCGCCGCGCACGAACGCCGTCGCCAGCGAGACCCCGGCCGCGGGCCCCGCGGCGCCGAGGATGAGGGCGTCGAGGTGGTAGGCGAAGACCATGAGCATGGCGATGGCGCGCAGCGAATCGAGCTCCGGCACGAACGTCGTGCGGGTGGCCACGCCGATCGGCGGTTGCTCGGCGGGGCTCGCCGGGTGGGGGCTCGACACGGGCGGCCTTCTAGCAGCCGTCGCCGGGCGAGGCGACAGCGGGCTTCGCCCGCCAATTCCGCCGCCCCGCCGCGAGGTTCTTGATCTGACAAAGGAACTCACCACCGAGGCACAGAGACACAGAGACGGCACCGCAAGCCCGCGGCGACGAGCCTCTTACCCACGTTCATCAACGATGAGGTTCAGGAAAGGCGCGTAGGCTCCAACCCAGCCTTCTCTCTCCGTGTCTCTGTGTCTCTGTGGTGACGATCTTTTTGTCAGATCAAGGCGGTTAGGCTGTTGGCTGGGTAATGCGCCGCGTGTATTGACTCGGGGCGCCGCGGCAGCTCATCTGGCGGGCATGTCGTCCGCTCCGATCGCGCGGCGCTTCACCGGCGCCGATGGCTTACAGCTCGCCGCCGACGCCTGGGGTGATCCCGCCCACCCGCCGGTGCTGCTGATGCACGGCGGCGGGCAGACGCGGCACGCCTGGGGCGGGACGGCACGGACGCTGGCGGGGCACGGCTGGTATGCGCTGGCGGTCGATCTGCGCGGCCATGGCGACAGCGAGTGGCCGTCCGACGCCAACTACGAGTTGGCGGCCTTCGCGCGCGATCTGGTCTGCGTGGCGCGCGCCCTCGAACGACCGCCGGTGCTGGTCGGCGCCTCGCTGAGCGGCCTCGCCGCGCTGCTCGCCCAGGGCGAAGCCGAGGCGATGATCTTCGCGGCGCTGGTGCTGGTCGACGTCACGCCGCGCCTCGACCCGCAGGGCGCCCGCCACATCCTCGACTTCATGGGCGCCAAGGTGGAGGACGGCTTCGCCACGCTCGAGGAGGCGGCCGATACGATCGCCGCCTTCATCCCGCACCGGCGGCGGCCGAAGGACCTCAGCGGGCTGGCCAAGAACCTCCGTCTGCACCCCGACGGGCGCTACCGCTGGCACTGGGATCCGCGCTTCGTCACCGGCGGACGACCACCGGGCATCTACGATCGGGTCGGCCTGCTGGACGACTGCGCCCGCGCGCTGCGCATCCCGACGCTGCTGGTGCGCGGCCGCATGAGCGATCTGGTGACGCCCGAGGCGGCGCAGGAGTTCCTCGCCATGGTCCCGCAGGCGCGCTTCGCCGACGTCTCCGGCGCCGGCCACATGGTGGCCGGCGACCGCAACGACCTGTTCACCGCCGCCATCGCGGATTTCCTCGACCGCGATCTGCCGCGGTCGTAGCGGCCCTTCTTCTGGTGGCGCGGGCCTCCGTGCCCGCGTCGGGCGCGCAGCGCCCGAGTGATCTGCGGCGCGCCCCCTCGTCGCGCGCCACTCTGTGGTAGCGCGGGCCTCCGTGCCCGTCGGGCGCGCTGCGCGCCCGCAGGACCTGCAGCGCGCTGCTCCTCGC
>JBOHWA010000329.1:0-6546 GCA_050735855.1 Binatia bacterium | reverse complement strand
GCGCGGGCCAACGCGGTGCCGATGCCGGCGCGTTGCGCATCCGGGCGCACCGCCATCGGGGCGAGACCGAGCGGCCGGAGCTCGGGCCCGGCGTGCTCGATGGTCACCGGACTGAACAGGATGTGGCCGAGCAGCGCGCCGTCGCGCTCGGCGACCAGCGCCACCGTCGCCTGCCCCGCGGCGCGCAATTGGTCGACCAGGTCCGCCTCCGCCGTGCGCTCGAATGCGGCGCGGTTGAGCGCCGCGACGGCCGCGATGTCGGCGGCTGATTCGCGGCGGATGTGCACGCGGTCCGCCATGTCCACCCTCGCCGGCCGCTCACGAGCGGCGTTTGGTCTTGCCGCGCGTCCTGGTCGTCTTCGCCGGGCGCGCGCGGCCCATCCAGCGCGTCGCCCAGCCGCGCAGCGGCGCCAGTCCGTCGAGCAGCGTCCGGCCGCTGCCGCTGAGGCCGTAGCCGTGGCCGAGGGCCAGATCGACGATGCCGGCGGCGCGCAGCTCGGCCAGGCGGGTATTGAGCACGGTCGGCGAGACCCCGCCGCAGCGCGCCTGCAGGGCGCGGAAGCTGAGCGACTCGCGGCGCAGCTCCCACAGCACGCGCAGCGCCCAGCGGTGGCCGAGCAGATCGAGCAGGGCGAGCACGGGTTCGGCGAGCGGTGGGGAGCGGCGGGTGCGGGATGTCGGGGCCATGCGCGTCTTCCATCGGGCGGCGGCCGCGCGGCCGGTCGCCCCCGTCAGTCCGGCAGATCCGGCGCCCAGGCGACGCCGTTGATGTGCCCGCCGCCGTCGGCGAAGATGGTGTTGCCGGTGACGTAGCACGCATCGTCGGAGGCGAGGAAGAGCGCGACCCCACCGATGTCGCGCTCGGGGTCGCCCATGCGCCCCATTGGGTTCTGCTCGAGCAGCTTCGCGGCGTTGGCCGGGTCCCAGCGGCGGAAGGCCTCGTACGCCGCGGTGGCCGCGGCCGGGCAGATGACATTGGCCAGAATGTTGTGGCGCGCCCATTCGCGCGCCGCGGTGCGGGTGACGGCGCGCAGCGCTTCCTTCGCCGCGTTGTACTCGGCGGTGTACATGTGCGCGTTGACGCCGTTCAGCGAGCACAAGTTGATGATGCGGCCGCCACCCTGGCCGCGCATGTGGGGAAAGACCGCCTGCATCGCCCAGAAGGCGCCGAACAGGGCGACCTGCAGGCCGTGCTGCAGATCGGCGTCGGTCTTCTGCTCGAGGCGGCTGAAGCTACCGCCGCCCCAGGCGTTGTTGACCAGGATATCGACGTGCCCGTAGGCCGTCAGCGCGGCGTCGACCATGGCGAGCACGTCGGCTTTCTGGGTCACGTCGGTCGCCACCGCGAGCGCCGGCGTGCCGAAGTCGCGCGCCAGGGCGTCGGCCGTTTCCTGCCCCGCGGCGCGGTCGCGCTCGGCGACGACCACCGCAGCGCCCTCCGCCGCGAAGCGGCGCGCGATGCCGCGGCCGATCCCCTGACCGGCGCCGGTGATGATGGCGGTCCTGCCGCGCAGTCGCTCCATGTCTGCCCTCCGCTCTGTCCGCCTGTCTGGGGCTTCGGACGCGGCTTGGCAAGGGCGGCGTCACCAGTAGCCGTCGTCGACGAAGCTGACGTAGCGGCCGCGGCCGATGACGACGTGGTCGAGCACGCGCACGCCGACCAGTTCGCCGACCTCGCGCAAGCGGCGGGTGATCTCCAGATCCTCGGCGCTCGGGGTCGGATCGCCGCTCGGATGGTTGTGGACGAAGATCACCGCGGCGGCGGATTCGCGGATGACCGGCAGGTAGACCTCGCGCGGGTGCACGATGCTGGCGGTGAGCGAGCCCTGCGAGACGCGCACGTCCTTGATCTTGCGGTGCTTGTTGTCGAGCAGCACGGCGTAGAAGACCTCGCTGCGCTCCTGCGCCAGGCGCTCGCGGAAGTGGGCGTAGACGTCGTACGACCCCTTGAACGTGGCGCCGGGGGTGAACTCCTCCTCACCGAAGCGGCGCGCCACCTCGGCGATGGCCAACAGCTGCGCCGCCTTGGCCGGCCCGATCCCCCTGACCCGGCACAGCTCGCCGTAGCCGAGGCGGGCGAGGCCGTGCAGCGTGTGGCCGGCGGCCTCGAGCACGGCGCGCGCCTGATCGAGCACGGAGTCGCCCTCGCCGCCGGTGCGCAGGACGACGGCCAGCAGCTCGACCGCCGTCAGCCCGGCGGCGCCCTGATCGAGCAGCTTCTCGCGCGGCCGGTCCGCGCGCGGCCAATCCTTCACGGCGGCGCCCGATGACATGGCGGCCATATAGCGCAGATCGATACTTTACGTCTAGACCTGGAGGGCGCCGGTCCCTCGGCGCCGGGGGGCAGTGGGGCGGGGTGGTCGCCGCGGACACGGCGCCGACGGCGCGGCGCCCTCCAGGTGTGCTCGCAGCGACGGGCGTGGCGCGCGCTAGTTCCGGATCTCCTGTACGATGCCGTTTCTGAACAGCACCTTGTTGACGAACTGGTCCGGGTCGTCGGCGTACAGCCATTCCGCCATCGGGATGCGGGTGGCGTCGGCCATGCCCTCGTCGTCGTCGCCGCCGGGGATGACTTCGGTCCAGGTGCGCGCGTTGTCCGGCTGACCGCACAGCTCCAGCACCGTGTCCATGTTGTCGCCGGGATTGATCAGGCGCGTGCCACAGCGCATCGGCTGCGCCTGGGCCGTGCCGGCCACACCGGCCAGGCCGGCAATGATTGCGATCGCTGCGATCCACCGCTGCATGCGTCCCTCCTGCTGTGTCGGGGTGCGAGTATAGGCCGGCCGGCGGGCAGAGCAACGCTCGCTTTGCGGCACCGCGGCGTTCACCGGGCGGCGGCGGGCGCGAAGCGACCCCACCCCAGGGCGGGTTGAGTGAAGAGATCGTCGGGCAGGTGCTGATCGAACGCCACGTGCAGGAAGGTCACGATCGTGCGCGTACCGGCCGCGGGCGTCTCGATCTCGGCCCGGCCGGGCACCGGGATGGCGCCGACCAGACGCAGATCGTGCTGGCGGACCCGGCGGGCCGGCTGGGGAGGGGTCCCGCCGCCCAGGCCGAACCAGCCGGCGGAGGGCGCCTCGGCAAAGAGCTCGACCTGGCGCGGCACCAGATCGTCGCGGCCCAGCCACAGCACGATGTGTTGGTAGCCGATCTCGGCGCGCTGCGGGGTCAGCTCGATGACGTAGCAGGGCACGCCATCGACGGCCGCCTCGCCGCGCAGGGACGCGGTGGCGTCGGCGTCGGTCCAGGTCGGCATCTCGGCCAGCAGGTCGAGGTCGTGGTAGGTGAAATCGGTGCCGACGAAGCCCGAGCGGCGCGCTTCGCCGCCGATGCGGCGGGCGCGCTTGCCCTCCGGCAGGTAGAGCCACTGATCCGCCGGGCGATCGGGATGCGTCAGCGCCAGGAAGGCCGTGCCCTTGACCGATTCCGGGGCAGAGAAATAGGCCATCGTCTTCTGCTGGCGGGGCGCGACCTTCTTGTCGAACAGATCGAGCATCATCACGCGCGGCGCGCGCGGCGGGTCGAGCACTTCCATGCGCAGCTGCTCGTGGCGGTCGCTCCAGCGGCGCGCGCCGTCGTCGAGCGCCTTCTGCCGATCCAGGATCTGTCTGGCCGTCTCGCTCGCCGGCGCGGCGCCGGCCACGCACGACAGGAGGATCAGCCACGCCGCGAGCCGCGCCACCATCCGTTCGCCCCCGCCGAGATCCTCTCAGATCGCCGGCGATCCGCACAAGGGCCACGCCCCCTGGGCAGCCCCCCGGGCCGCCGCGGCGCTTGAACCGCGCCACCCCGAGCCCATACAACCGGCGCGGCATGAAGCACTTCTCGCTGCTGCGCGGCTTCCACATGGCCGACCTCTTCACCATCGCCAACGGCTGCTGCGGCATGGTGGCGGTGTTGCAGGCGATGCACTTCCTGACCACGCAGAGCTACCGCGCGCTCTATGTCGCGGCCCTGCTGGTGCCGGTGGCGATCGTCTTCGACGTGCTCGACGGGCGCGTGGCGCGCTGGCGCCACCAGCAATCGCCCCTCGGGCGCGAGCTCGACTCGCTCGCCGATCTGATCTCCTTCGGCGTCGCCCCGGCGGCGATCGCCTATGCGGTCGGGCTCAACACCGCCGTCGACCAGATCGTGCTGGTCTACTTCGTGCTCTGCGGGCTCAGCCGGCTGGCGCGCTACAACATCACCGCGGAAGGGCTGGCCGACGAATCGGGCGCGGTGCGGTATTTCGAGGGCACGCCGATCCCGACCAGCGTCCTGCCGCTCGGGCTGGTGCTGGTGGCGTGGGCCACCGACCTCCTGCTGCCCGTCACCGTGCTCGGCGTCACCTTCCACCTCGTCGGCGGCCTCTTCGCGCTGTCCGGCAGCCTGATGATCAGCAAGACCATCCGCATCCCCAAGCCGTGACGATGGCGCGGCCGCGCCGCCCGTTCGCACCCGCGGGGCGCCCGCTGAGTCCCACACGCGGCGGGGCATGACGCAGCGCTTGCGCCAAGCCGCGGCGTTGGCGTACATCCGACGCCGTAAGTCGTGCGCGAGGTCACCTGGGGAGGGGCCGCTCACGATCAGCGAACAGTTCTGTGTCGTGGACAACTCGACAAGGGGGGGACGCCTGATGCGGCGCGTGCGAACGATGAATTGGATCGCCGGTATGACCCTGGCGATCACGTGCGGGTGGACAGCCGCGGCGGGCGCGGCCGCGCTCGACGAGAATGGCGAGATCACGCTCGGCGTGCGCTCCTACACGGCGGCGCGCATCGGCAGCCAGGACACCGACATCTCGATCATCAACGGCACGCCGACGCACAATCGGCAGACCTACCGCAGCCTGACCTTCCCGGTGTCCTACCAGGGCCACCTGCGTCAGAACCGCTTCTTCGCCGAAGCTGAGCTGCGCCACAAGCTCGACCGTCTGATCAGCGAAGGGTGGGGACCGCTGTCGCTGCTCAACGACCTGCCCTTCAAGCTGCGCAACGTCGGCTACAACCTGGTCTACCGCGGCGAGTACGAAGGCGTGTATGACTACGGCCCGGCTGAGTATCGGACCGCGTACCAGTTCTACGACAAGACCCTGGTGCCGGACTTCTCCGGCCGCACCGCCGACATCGGCGAGGAGCGCCGGAATCTGCGCAACGACGCCGTGCTGCGCAACCGGCTGTTCCAGGCCTTCATCGAGGCCGACATGGGTCCGCTGTTCGTACGCTTCGGCCGCCAGATTCTGGCCTGGGGTGAGACGGACGCCTTCCGCCTGCTCGACAACATCAACCCGCTCGACAACAGCTTCGGCGGCTTCCTGGTGCCGCTCGACGAGCGCCGTGTGCCGCTCGACATGTTGCGCCTCAGCTACCACATCCCCGAGATCCCCCACCTTCCGTTCTACGAGATGTACGTCGAGGGCTACGCCGCCGTCGACAACGCGGTGGCGATCGAGCCCGGCATCCCGAACGGCTCGCCCTGGCAGCTGCCCAACTTCCTGCCCAGCGCCACGCTGCAGACGATCAAGCAAGGCCCGCCGGCCACCTTCAACAACACGCGCGGCGGCTTCCAGTTCAAGTTCAACACGCCGATGCCGCTGGTCGAGGAAGCCACCTTCGGCCTCGCCCATTACTACACCTACCTCGACACCCCGGGGGTGCAGACGTTCGTGCAGGGACCGCCGGGGGGCTTCCCGCTCGCCATCCGCCAGGGGCCGGCGCAGGGCTTTCTCGCCCTCGCCATCCAGTCGGTGCCGGTCACGGACATCACCGGCGCCACCTCGACCTTCGCCATCCCGGCCCAGGCGGTGCGCTATCTCGGCCTGAGCGGCGAGCCGATCGTCCGCACCGAGCTGGCGTATTTCCACAACCAGGCGCGCTTCACGCAGTCGAACCTCGATCCCTTCGTCTACGCGCTCGGCCAATGCACCGGGACCGGCGCCAAACTGACCCCGGAAGGGCTGTGCACCGGCGGCAAGCGCACGGGTGATTCCTGGAACTTCGTCCTCGGCCTCGACCTCAACCAGTTCATCCGCGCCCTCAACCCACGCCAGTCGTTCTTCATCACCACGCAGTTCTTCTACAGCCACCTGAACGGCGCGGCGAAGCGCACCATCATCCCGCCCGAGGGCAACTACGTCCCCGGCCAGCCGAAGCTCTTCAACGGCGAAGTCCTGCCGGTGCCGGCCTACTACCAGTCGCCGGACAGCCGCGGCATCTCGAGCGGCGCGGCGCAGGCCGTCTTCATCCATCAGCCGGTCGACACTTTCCTGCAGACCCTGTTGATCGCCACCTCGTACTACAGCGGCCAGGTCTCCCCCTCCCTCGGCATCTTCTATGACTGGGGCGGCGCGGTGGTCGTCCAGCCGCAGCTGACGCTCAGCTACGATCCCTTCCGCTTCGTCATGAGCTACAGCTACCTGGAAGCGAACGAGTTGAAGGGCGGCTCGGGCATCAGCTTGCTGCGCGACCGCGACAACGTCCTCTTCCAGCTCGACTACGTCATCTGAACGACCGTTCGTCCCGTATCCCGGCTGGCAGGTTCCCACTGTGGGACCTGTCAGCCGTTCAC
>JBOHWA010000328.1:0-2310 GCA_050735855.1 Binatia bacterium | reverse complement strand
GCGGTTGGGTTCAGCCCGGCGCCGAGGGCCCGGCGCCCTCCACCAGGCTGCCACTCGCCGGCTGTGTGACTCACCGCGAGACTGACTGAGCCTCAAACTGAGCCACCTCCCGCAAGGCCAATCACCGGGCGGTCAGGGCGAGCAGGGTAGGATGACCGAAAATACGGCGCCGCCGTGCGGGCCCGGCTCGGCGGCGAGGCGGCCGCCGTGGGCGATGACGATCGCCTCGCTGATCGGCAGGCCCATGCCGAGACCGTCGGCCTTGGTGGTGAAGTAGGGCTCGAACAGGACCGCCACCGCGCCCGCCGGCAGACCGCGCCCGCTGTCGCTGATGCGCACCTCGAGGTGGGTGGCGTCGTGGCGCCGGGTCTCGATGACGACGGCGCCCGCGCTGGGCAGCTCGCTCATCGCCTCGAGCGCGTTATTGAGCAGGTTGATGACGACCTGTTCGATCTGCACCCGGTCGATGGCGACCGGCGGCAGTGCGGCCTCGACCTGCAGATGGATGGCGACGCCGCGCCGGTGGGCATCGAACTCGATCAGCCGGGCGGCTTCGGCCACGACCTCGGCGAGGTCGCACGGCGCGTACGACTGCGCCTCATCCTTGCGCACGAAGTCGCGCAGGCGGCGGACGACCCCCGCCGCGCGCAGCGCCTGTTGGCTGATCTGGTCGGTGGCGTCCTGCATCGCCGCCATGTCGACCGTGCCGCTGCGCAGCCAGCGCGCCAGACCGCTGGCGAAGTTGACGATCGCCGCCAGCGGCTGGTTGATCTCGTGCGCCAGCTGCGCGGCCATGCCCTCGACGGTGCGCACGCGCTGCAGATGGGCGAGCTGCGATTGCTG
This sequence comes from Binatia bacterium, assembly GCA_050735855.1. Taxonomy (GTDB): domain Bacteria; phylum Desulfobacterota; class Binatia; order HRBIN30; family CADEER01; genus JBOHWA01. Next base: position 1,467 of record JBOHWA010000328.1, on the reverse strand, counting down.
CTCGAGGACGCGCTCCTCGGCGCGCCGACGGTCGGCGATCTCCGCCCGCAGGTCGTCGACCGCGCTCGCCAGTTGCCGCGTGCGCTGCTCGACGCGCGCCTCGAGCTCGTCGTGCGCCTCGCGCAGCGCGATCTCCGCCTGGACGCGCTCGGTGACGTCGACCGCGAAGACGATGACGCCGATGACGGTGCCCTGCGCGTCGCGATAGGGCACCTTGTCGGTGCGCACCCAGCGCTTCTCGCCGTTGCCGGTCATCATCTGCTCGACGATGCCGAGCTTGGCCTCACCGGAGCGGATCACCTCGAGGTCGTCCCTGTGATACTGCGCCGCCTCCTCGGGATAGAGCTCCGCGGTCGGGCGGCCTTCGATGGCCTCGACGTCGAGGCCGAGCGACTCGGCGACGCGGCGGTTGGCGCGCAGGATGCGGTTGTCGCAGTCCTTGAACCAGATCAGGGCCGGTACGGCATCGAGGATCAAACGCAGCTCGGCGCGCTGCCGGTCGAGCGCGTCCGCCACCGCGCGGTGGTCGGTGTGCTCGTCGCCGCCGGCCTGTTCGGACATGCGCGCCGTTGGCACAGGTGGTTGGCCGATGGTGCGCATCGTCGTGGGGTACCTGCCGGCGGTCAGATCGACGCCAGGGCCATGCGCACCACCGGCCGGATGCCGGCCACGTGGCTCAAGGTGGCGGTGAGTGCGGTGCGCGCGGCCTCGTCGAGGCGGCCGGGGTCGATGGCGTACGAGAGCTCCACGCCGGCGGCGCCGTCGGCCAACTGCTGGTCGAGCACGCAGCGCAGCAGCAGCTCGTGGCGCTCGACCAGATCGTCGGCGGTGGCCTGCGACAGCCCGGTGTGCAGGGCGGCTTCGCCCAGCCGTTCGCCGGTGGCGCGCGCCGCGACGCGCCCGGCCAGCGCCAGCACCCGCGCCGCGCCCTCGATCGGTTCCAGGCCGGCGCTGGCGAGATCGATGCGGCGATCGGCGGTCAGCGACGGCGCCCGCGCCGGGGCCGGGACCATGGCACTGAGCAGCGCCGGCGCGCCGGCCAGCAGGTCGCGCGCCATGCCGAGCACGTCGCCGGCGAGCTCGTCGTCGCCGAAGACGAAGGTGCTGTCGACGAATCGGGCGATATCGGCGAGCGGTGGATGGGGCTGCGCGATCCAGCCGTTGACGCTGGTGCGCCACCCGTCCAGGCTGGCGCGCCAGCGCGGATCGGTCGCTTCGCCCGCCGCGGCGGGGAGCGTCGCACCGCGCAGCACGTCGCCGAGATGGCCGGCGAAGGAGGCGAACCAGCGGTCGGCGAAGCCGTCGGTGTCGCCGCTCTCGAAGACCAGCGCGTGCTCCGATTCGGGGGCCAGCAGACACTCGTTGCGGCCGATGCGCCCGAGGGCGAGCAGCGCGTACGGCACCGGCGGCCGCCCGTCGCCCTGGCCCTCCATGCGCTGCTCGGCCTGCGCCGCGGCGCGGCCGAGC
>JBOHWA010000327.1:0-2110 GCA_050735855.1 Binatia bacterium | reverse complement strand
CATCAATGCACGTGCGGCGGCGGCGCCGCCGCCCCCGGTTCGAGCAGGTCCTTCTTCAGGTACCGCTGGATCGCCTCGCGGAAGCGGCTCTCGGCGTCGATCAGGAACTGGCCGCTGGTCACCACCTGCTCGCCCGGCGCCAGGCCGGCGAGGATCTGCACGCTGCCGTCGTCGCCGCTGGCGCCCATGCGGACGCGGCGCGGGTCGAAGTGGCCGCCGGGTTGGGCGACGAAGGCGACCTGTTCGCTGCCGGTGTCGATCACCGCCTCGCGCGGCACCAGCAGCGCGCGCGGGGCCAGCTCCGCCTCGATCTCGACCGTGGCGTACATGCCCTGGCGCAGCACCATGCCGTCGTTGGGGAGCACCATGCGCGCCATGCCGGTGCGTGTCACCGGATCGAGGTGGGGGTGGATGAAGGAGATCGCGCCGTCGAAGGCGCGGCCGGGCAGGGCGCTGACGGTGGCGCGCGCCGGGTGGCCGACCGCCACCAGGCCCAGGTCCTGCTCGAAGACGCGCGCGTCGAGCCACATCGAGGTGCGGTCGGCGAGGCGCAGCACCTTGTCGCCGGCCTTCACGGCGTCGCCCTCGTAGACCAGCTTCTCGGTCAGGTGCGCGGTGATCGGGCTGGTGAAGGTGACCGTCGCCGGCGGCCGGTCGAGCATCGCGAGGCGCTCGACCTGGGCGCGCGTCAGGCCGAGCAGCTCGAGCTTCTGCCGCGCCGTCTCGTAGAACAGCGTCGCCGCGCCGTGCCCACCATCGGCGGGCCGCGCCCGGCGCGCCGCGATGAGCTCGCCGATGGCGACCTGCAACTCGGGGCTGTAGAGGTCGAAGAGTGGGTCGCCGGCGTCGAGGTGCATGCCGTCGACGTTGGCGTAGAGCTTCTGGATCCAGCCGGAGACGCGCAGGTTGATGTCGAAGTGCGCCGGGTCGGGTTCCTCGAGATAGCCGACCGCGCGCACGGTGCGGCGCAGCGGGCCCTCGACCACCGGCGCGACGCGCACGCCCATGTTCTGCACGATGGTCGGGTCGATGGTGACGGTCGCGCCGGCCGAGACCTCGTCCTGATAGACCGCAATCAGATCCATGCCCATCGGGCTCTTGCCCGGCCGGTCGGAGATGTACGGCGGGCTCAGCATGGGATCCCAGTAGTAGAGGATCCGGCGCTCGGCCGGCGCCGCGGCCGTCGTGTCCCGGCGCAGCGGCGTGAGCTCCATACCGCAGATCGGACACTGGCCGGGCGCGTCGCGGATCACCTGCGGGTGCATGCCGCAGGTCCACAGCTGCCGGTCGCCGTCGGCAGGCGGCGCGGCTTCGGCGTGTGTGGGTCGTGCTGGAAGCGCCGCGCAGCAGAGAACGGCGATGAGAAGCACCGCCACCCTAGTCATGCGACACCCTGTCCGCGACGATGTTGACCGTTCCCGTCGCCTGCGGCCCTGGAGGGCGCCGCTCCGTCGGCGCCGTGCTGGCGACGATCTCAGCGCCCGCTCCGCCGCCGCCCCCGGCGCCGAGGGACCGGCGCCCTCCAGGCGTACTCGCGTCGCGCCGCCCGGTTTCGCTCGCGGCGAGGGGCTCGGCATCGCCGAGGGTCTCGACGTCGGCGCCCGCGATCTCCTCGATGGCCGCCAGTTGCTGCTCGCGCAGGGTGCGCACCTCGGCGATGGTGAGCGCCAGCTCGAGCACCATGCGGCGGCTGGCGATGACCGATGGCAGGTCGCCGGCGCCGGCGGCGTAGGCGCGCTCGGCCGTGTCGGCCGCCTGGGCGGCGGCGGGCACGACGTGGCTTTCCAGCAGGCGGCGTTGGTCGTCGCTGTTGTGCAGCGCGACCAGCGCGGCGCTGAGCGCGGCGCCGCGATCGAGGCGCGCCTGGCGCAGCGTCGCCTCGGCGCCGCGCAGGTTGGCACGCGCCTCGCGGATGCCGGCCTGGATCTGCGGGATCATGGTCGAGAAGGTGATCGCGGCGCCGACCACCTGTTCGACGCTGCCGGTCAGGCCGACGAACGGATTGACGTCGGGGAAGTACTGCTGCTTGGCCAGGCCGAGCGCCTCGTGGCGCCCGCCGGCGTCGCGCACGATCGCCTGCAGCTGCGCATCGTGGTGCGCCGCGACGGCG
>JBOHWA010000326.1:0-13480 GCA_050735855.1 Binatia bacterium | reverse complement strand
CTCAGAAATCCGCTCAATCCGTGTAATCCGTTGTTGCTTGCTGAGTTTTGGGCAAGCTGCGTCTCGCGTCGGGTGTTGCGCATCGCCGATTGACCCGAACGCACCCGGGGTGTTAGCGCAGCGGCCTTCGCATGCCGCGCGCCGCTTCACAGTCCATCCGCGACCAGGCGGCGATCGTCGGCATCGGGCAGACGGCCTTCTCGAAGGGCAGCGGCATCACCGAGCATCGCGCCGCGGTCGAGGCCATCGGCGCGGCACTGGATGATGCCGGCCTGACGGCGCGCGATATCGACGGTCTGGCGCGCTTCGACATCGAGAACGTCAACGAGCACGCCCTGCTCTACAGCATGGGGGTGCCGCACCTGCGCTTCTTCGCCGGCGTGCCGTCGGGCGGCGGGGCGGTGGCCGGCACCCTGGTGCTGGCGGCGATGGCGATCGCCACCGGGCAGGCCGAGGTGGTGGTCTGCTATCGGGCCCGCAACCGCGGCAAGCAGTCGTCGCACGGCGCCAAGCCGCTGCAGGGCGGACGGCCGTGGGCCAAGCACGCCGAGAGGCTGACCGATCTCTACCAGTACCATGTGCCGTTCGGGCTGATGACGCCGGCGCAGGAGATGGCGATGATCTATCGCCGCCACATGCACGAGTTCGGCACCACCACCGAGCACTTCGGCGCGGTGGCGGTCGCCCAACGCGCCTGCGCGGCGCGCAACCCGCGCGCCGTCATGCGCACGCCGATCACCCTCGCCGATCACCAGGCGTCGCGCTGGATCGCCGAGCCGCTGCGGCTGCTCGACTGCTGCCTGGAGACCGACGGCGCCTGCGCCGTCATCGTCACCTCGGCGGCGCGCGCGCGCGACTGCCGGCAGGTGCCGGCCTACATCCTGGCCGGGGCGCAGGCGGAGGGGCCGATCCATATCCAGATGGCCGACTATCTGACGCACTGGCAGGAGCACACCGCCGGCGCCTACGTCGCCAGCCAGCTCTACGCGATGGCCGGCGTGCGCCCGCAGGACATCGACGCGGCGATGTTCTTCGACCACTTCAGCCCGGCGGTGATCCTCAGCCTGGAAGACTACGGCTTCTGTGCGCGCGGCGAAGGCGGCGCCTTCGTCGCCGCCGGCGAGCACGCCTGGCCGCACGGCTCGCTGCCGGTCAACACCCACGGCGGCAGCCTGTCGGAAGCCTACATCCACGGCTTCAACCACATCCTCGAAGGCGTGCGGCAGATCCGCGGCTCGTCGTCGTCGCAGGTCCCCGACGCCGAGCTGGTGCTGGTGACGAGCTCGAACACCGATCCAACCGGCGCGGTAATCCTCCGCCGATGACAGCGATTCGGATTTCACCGCGGAGACGCAGAGGCACGGAGGCCGTGGAAATTGCGATGAGTCGGGGTGCTGATCTGCGCACGGCTCAATTTGCTGTCTTTCCTCTCTGCGCCCTCCGCGCCTCCGCGTCTCCGCGGTGAAAAGGCCGTTTGCACAATGGTGATGAAGGCCGAAACCCCAGTCCCCGTGCCCAACCCTGACAATCAGGGGTTCTGGGACGCCTGCGGGCGCGGCGAGCTGCGCCTGCAGCGCTGCAGCGGGTGCGGGCGCTTTCGCCATCATCCGCGGCCGATGTGCGCGGCGTGTGGCAGCCTCGAGTACGAGTGGGTACTGGCGAGCGGGCGCGGAATGGTGCACACCTTCACGATCGTGCATCGGCCCACCCTGCCTGCGTTCGAGGCGCGGGTGCCCTACAACGTCGTCACCATCGCGCTCGAGGAGGGCGTCTTCATGGTCAGCAATCTCATAGACTGCCCGCTCGACGCGATCCGCATCGGCCTGCCGGTCGAGGTGGTCTTCGAGCCGCTCACCGACGAGATCACCCTGCCCAAGTTCCGCCCGCGGGAGGCGCGATGAGCCGCCGCGCGCTCGGCGCGGCCGGCGCGCTGCTCGCGTTCCTTGCCGGGGCGGCCGGCGCGGCCGACGACGTCAGCGTCGCGGCGACGGTCAACGGCACGGCGATCACCGACGCCATGGTCAACGACGTGGTCAAGAGCGTCATCGCCGGCATGCCGGCGCCACCGGACAGCGACCAGATCGCCCAGCTGCACGAGGCGGCGCTCGCATCGCTGATCGATCTCGAGCTGCTCTACCAGACCGCCCAGGCGAAGCAGATCAAGGTGACCGAGCAGGCGGTCGACACCGAGATCGCTCGCAGCCGCGAGCAGTTTCCCAGCCAGGCCGCTTTCGATGCCGCGTTGAAGCAGAGCGGCATGACCATGGCACAGCTGCGCGACGACACGCGCAAGACGTTGGTCGTACACCAGCTCCTCGAGGCGCAGGTGTGGAAGGATGTCCCCGCGCCGAGCGAGGACGCGCTGCGCAAGTTCTACGACGACAACAAGGCCGCCATCGCCCAGCAGTCGCCCGAGGCGGCGGCGGCGCCGTACGAGGCGGTCAAGCCGTCGATCAAGGAAGCGCTGCTCGACCAGGCGCGCGAGCAGAAGCAACAGACGTACGTGACCGAGCTGCGCCGCACGGCCCAGATCGCCCGGCGCCCGGTGGGCGCACCGCCCACACAGGCCGCCCCGGCCGCGCCGGTGGCGGCCACACCGCCGGCCCAGTAGACGTCGCCGCGATCAGTTCACCGCCCGCCCGCGGCCCTCCCAATAGGGCTTGCGGAGCTCGCGCTTGAGCACCTTGAGCGCGCCCGACAAGGGCAGCGGCTCGCTGCGAAATTCGATGCTCTTGGGCAGCTTGAAGCCGGCGATGCTCTCGCGCGCGTGGACGATGATCTCCTCCTCGGAGACCGTCGCGCCCACCTGCAGCACGACGATGGCGTGCACCGCCTCGCCCCACATCTCGTGCGGAATGCCGATCACGGCGACCTGGGCCACCGCGGCGTGGCTGGCGATCGCGTTCTCGACTTCGACCGAGTAGACGTTCTCGCCGCCGGTGACGATCATGTCCTTGACCCGATCGACGAGGAAGAGATAGCCGCGCTCGTCGACGTAGCCGGCGTCCCCGGAGTGGTACCAACCGTCGCGGAACGCCTCGCTGGTCGCCTCCGGCTTTTTCCAGTACTCGCGCATGAAGTTGCCGGCGCGGGCGCAGACCTCACCGGTCTCGCCCTGCGGCAGCGGCCGGCCGTCGGAGTCCTGGATGCTGAGCACGACGCCGGCGACGGGACGCCCGGCCGAGCGCAGCAGCGCACCGCCGCGGCGGTGCTCCTCGGGACCGAGCGCGGTCAGCACCGCCGACGCCTCGGTCATGCCATACCCCTGATAGACCTCGAGCGCGGGGAACATGCCGAGCAGGCGCTCGAGCAGCGCGACGGGCATCGGCGAGGCGCCGTAGATCAGCTTCTTGAGTGAGCGCAGGCGCTCGGGGCGGAAGTCGGGATGGGCCAGCATCATCCCGACCATGGTCGGCACCATCACGGTCATGGCGACGCCGTGGCTCTCGATCAGCTCGAGCACTGTGCCGGGGTTGAAGAGCGGTATGAACACCGACCGGGCGCCGGTGGCCGGGACACCGACGATGCCGCCCATCGACGCGGCATGGAACATCGGCGTCTGGTGCAGAAACACGTCTCCCTCGGAGAAGCGGAAGATGGTCGAGACGTGGTAGCAATTGAGCATCTCGGCGCGCTGGTCGAGCAACACCCCCTTGGGCAGACCGGTGGTGCCGCCGGTGTACATGAGGATGACCGGGTCGTCCTCCTCCGGTTCGTCGGGAATGGTCGGGCGGGCATTGGCCAGCAGGTCCTCCAGCTTCGCATCGTGCGGCACGTCGCCGTCACCGATCAGCACGACGTGCTCGATGCCCGCTTGCTTGCGCACCGCGTCGATGGCGCCGGCGAACAGCGCGTCGGTGATGCACACGCGCGATCCCGAATCCGCCAGGATGTAGGCCAGCTCCTTCGGCGCCAGACGCAGATTGAGGGGGTTGATGACGCCGGCGCCGAGGAACGCCGCGTGATACAGCTCCATGAAGCTGTGCCCGTTGAGCGCCATGACGGCGAAGCGATCGTGCCGCCCGACGCCCAGCCCGCCGAGCGCATGACAGACGCGCCCGACGCGATCGAGATGCTGCGCGAAGGTCGCCGTATAGGCTCCGTCGACAAACCCAACCCGGTCGTGATTGCGCTCGACGGACGGCAACAACAATCGGTGATAGATCAGCTCCTTCACGGGACTCCCTCCTCTTCGGGCGCCAGACGCTAGCTCACAACGCCGGCGCGGTGGAAGCCTCGGCGGGCCGTGGGTACCGGGGCCTTTTGAGTACCGGCCGGTGACGTTGGGGGAACCGGGGCGGGTTCCACGCGGCCGGAACCACGCTTGACCAGCGCCACGGCAGCGGCGTACGTCGCCGACATGAGTGACGCGACGCCCCCCGCCGGCCAGCCCGTCAGCCCGCTCACCGGCCGCTGCCAGTGCGACGCGGTCCGCTTCCGCATCAGCGGGCGCATCGGCGCCGTGGTCTACTGCCACTGCAGCCAATGCCGGCGCGCCAACGGCACCGCGTTCGCCGCCAACGCCAACGTGGCGCGCAGCGCGATCGAGTTCGACTCGGGCCTCGCATCCGTGCGCGAGTACGAATCCTCGCCGGGCAAGTTCCGCGCCTTCTGCGGCCACTGCGGGTCACCGGTCTACAGCCGCACGGCGGGCGACGACGCGACCCTGCGCATCCGCCTCGGCCTGCTCGATCAGGACCCCGGCCGCCGCTCGCTGGCGCACTGTTTCGTCGCCTCCAAGGCGGCATGGTTCGAGATCGCCGATGCGCTGCCGCAGTTCCCACAGGGCCCGCCAGCGCGACAGCCCTAGCGCAACCTGGAACCAGGGCCGGCGCCACGCGAGGGCGAGGCTCCCGCCGAACCGTGCCCGAGGAGGCTCGGCGGGAGCCGCCCTCCCCTTGCGGCGCAGCGGTCGCGGGCGCTACGGGAGGCGCATGGACGGCGGACGCATGCGCATCTTCGTCACCGGCGCCTCGGGGTTCATCGGCGGCGCCTTCGTCCGCGCGCAGCGCGAGCGCCATACGCTGCTGGCGATGTCGCGCTCGGAGGCCAGCGACGCCACGATTCGCGCCGCCGGCGGCGAGCCGTTGCGCGGCGCGCTCGGCGCCGTCGAGGCCGCGCAGCTCGCCGGCTGCGAGGCGGTCGTGCACTGCGCCGCGCACGTCGAAGCCTTCGGCGCGCGGGCGGACTTCTGGCGCGCCAACGTCGACGGCACCCAACAGCTGCTCGACGCGGCGCGCGCCGCCGGCGTGCGGCGCTTCGTCCACGTCGGCACCGAGGCCGCCTGCTTCCACGGCCAGGACATGGTCGAGATCGACGAGACCTATCCGCTGGTCACCGCGTCACCCTACCTGTACGCCGAGACCAAGGCCGAGGCCGAGCGCCGCGTGCTCGCCGCCAATGCGCCCGCCGCCGGCTTCACGACGATATCGGTGCGTCCACGGCTGGTCTGGGGCCCCGGCGATCAGACCATCCTGCCGATCCTCACCCGCATGGTGCGCGAGGGCCGCTTCGCCTGGATGGATGGCGGTCGCGCCCGCACCTCGACCACACACGTCGCCAACCTGGTCCACGCGCTCGAGTTGGCGCTGACGCGCGGCACCGGCGGCGAGGCCTACTTCGTCACCGACGGCGAAGACACCACCCTGCGCACCTTCCTCACTGCCCTGCTGCGCAGCCAGCACATGGAGGCGCCGCCGCGCTCCCTGCCGGGCTGGCTGGCGCGCGGCGCCGCCGCGACACTCGAGCGCGTATGGTACACGCTCCACCTCAAGGGCGAACCGCCGCTCACCGGCCTCGCCGCCGGCCAGATGTCGCGCCACTGCACCATCCGCATCGACAAGATCCGCCGCGACCTCGCCTACGCGCCGGTGCTGTTGGTCGCCGACGGCCTGCGCGAGCTCACCGCTCAACCGGCCGCGGCCTGACGATACACTGGAGTGGATGGACTGGCGCGCCGATTGGGGAACACCGCTGTGGCAGGTGGAGAGCCCGGCGATGCCGCTGCCGCCGCCGGCGCGCTGCGATGTCGCCGTGATCGGCGGCGGCTTCACCGGGTTGTCGGCCGCCTATCATCTGGCGCGTACCGGCTGCCGCGTGGCGCTGTTCGAGGCGGCGCGCATCGGCGACGGAGCCAGCGGCCGCACGGGTGGCCTGGCGCTCGAGGGCACGGCCGACGGGCCACGGCCCGGCGTCGAGCACTGCCTCGATGAGCTCGCCGAGCTGACGACCACCGCCGGCATCGATTGCGATCTCGACCTGCGCGGCTGCTGGGAGGTCGCGCATCGGCCCGAGCGGGTAGCCGATGGACCGCCATGGCGCGACGGCGGGGGATGGCTGCACGTCGAGCGCACTGTCCCCGGCGGGACCATCGATCCCGGCGCGCTGGTCGCCGGCCTGGCGCGCGCCGCGCGGGCGGCGGGAGCAACCATCCACGAGGAGGCCGCGGTGCGGCGCCTCGACACGGGCGCGGCGCCGCGGCTCTACCTCGATGGCGCCAGCGTCGACTGCGCACACGCCGTTGTGGCGGTGAACGGTTACCTGCCCGATCTGCTGCCGCTCGACGAACCGGTGCGTGCGCCGCTCACCCTGGCGCTGTGCACGGCGCCGCTCGACGCCGCCGTACTGGCCGACGCCGGCTTCGCCGCGCGCCTGCCGTTCTACACCGTCGACCTGCCCTACCTGTGGGGCCGCTGGGTGCGCGGCAACCGCCTGCTGCTCGGCGCCGGGCTGCTGTTCGCCGACGACGAGCGCGTGCGCACGGTCGACCTCGACAGCGCCGACTCGCGCGCCTCCCTCGCCCGGCTCGAGGCGCGCGTGCGCGGACTGCACCCCGCCCTTGCCGCGGTCACCATCACCCACCGCTGGGGCGGCCCGATCGCCTTTCGCGCCGGGGCCGCGCCGCTGCTTGCCGCCCTCCCGGGTCAGCCGCGCGTCCTCATCGCCGGCGCGTACGCCGGCCACGGGGTGGCGCTCAGCCTGCGCGCCGGACGGCTGCTCGCCGACGCGATCAGCCGCGCCACGCCACTGCCCGCATGGGGCGCGGTTGGCGGCGCATAGTCGGCCCGCCAGCATGTCGGCCGCGCTCGATGCGTTCGTCGCCCGCTTTCGCGCCGCGGCGCTGTCGCGCGCGGAGTGGACGCATACGGCGCATCTGCGCGTCGGCGCCTGGCATGTGCATCATCACGGGGCCGAGGCCGCCGGCGGGCTGTTGCGCACCGCGATCCGCGCGCTCAACGAGCGGCACGGGACGCCGAACTCGGCGACCAGCGGCTATCACGAGACCATCACGGTGGCGTACGTCCAGCTCATCGCCGCATCGCTCACGGCCGGCGGCGGCGACGCGCCGCTCGCCACACGCGTCGAGCACCTGCTCGCCTCGCCGCTGGCCCAGCCCGACTACCTGCTGCGCTTCTGGTCGCGCGAGCGCCTGATGTCGGCGCGGGCCCGCGCCGAGTGGGTGCCGCCCGATCTGGCGCCGTTGCGGCTCAGCCGGTGAAGACGGTCCGTTCGTCGACGAAGCTGATCGGGTTGCCGAACGGATCGCTGGCCCAGAACATGCGCTCACCCCACGGCATGGTCTGAATGCCGCCATCGACGATGGTACAACCGGCGTCTTGGGCGCGTTGCAGCGCCGCCTCGAGATCGGCGACGGCGAAGTAGACGTACTGGTTGGGATGGTGGCGCCAGCCGCCCTGCGCGCCGTCGCCGTCGGCCTGCGGATCGTAGCAGGCGAGCACCGTGCCGCCGCAGTTGAAGTAGTGGCGGCCGGGCGAGACGCGCGTGCCCGATGCCTGCAACAGCGCGGCGTAGGTCGTTGCCGCGCGCTCGATGTCGCGCACCGGCAGGATGACGCGGTACAGCTTCATGCCCACCTCCAGCGTCGCGCGCCACCGGCGGCGCGCATCGCGGTCACGCCGCCGCGATCGCGCGGCGGCCCCAGGCCTGCACCATGCGCGGCAGGCTCATCGCGGTTCGTCCGTCGCGGGCGAGGCTGAACAGATCGCGCACCAGGGCATCGATCTCCGCCCGCGAGGCCGCGCCGGCGGTGAGCACGGCGTCGGCGATGTTCTCCATGGTGAGCGCGGCGATCAGCTTGACCTCACCGTCGATGCCGGCCGGCTGGACGACGTGCATGCCGACGTGCTCGGCGCCCACATCGAGCAGCAGCCCGGGCAACCGCGGGCCGATGTCTGGATCCGCGCCGCGCCCGCGCACCACCTGGGTGTAGAGATCGACAAAGCGGCGGAAGGACGGGTGGTCCGGCTCGCAGAAGTGGCCGCGAAAGTCGATGTCCTCGACAATCGCCAGGCCGCCCGGACGGACGCGGCCGAGCATCCAGGCCAGCGCCGCGGCCGCATCGGGCAGGTGGGTCAGCACGAAGCGCGCGTAGACGACGTCGAAGGCCTGCTCGTCGCCGCCCGCGCCGATCTGCGATACGCGAAACTCGATGTTGTCGAGCTCGAGTGCGGCGGCCTCGGCGCGCGCCAGCTCGAGCTGCGCCGCGTCCATGTCGATGCCGATCACCCGGCCGCGCGGCCCGACCAGACGCGCCAGCTCGACGCTCGCGTCGCCGCCGCCGCAGCCCACGTCGAGGCAGGCCATCCCCGGGCCCACCCCAACCCGCTCGAACAGACGGCGCGTCGTCGGCAACACCACGCGCGCGAGGATACGCAGGCGCTCCCGGCCCGCCGCGCCGCCACGGATCACATAGTCGCCCTGCTGCATACCCGCCCGCATACCACCCGCACGAGCGACAGGTCGATCGTCGCAGCCGGGGTGGCTTCACCCTCGGACTACGGTCGCCCGCGCGGAGACGGTTGGGCTGATGCGGCCGGCGCCGCGCTCAGTCGCGCTGCAGGATGTGGATGACGCAGACGCTGCCGCCGCCCATCATGTGGCAGAGGCCGATGCGGGCGTCGGGCACCTGGCGCTTGCCGGCCTCGCCGCGCAGCTGCAGGGTCGTCTCCCAGATCTGCGCCAGGCCGGTCGGGCCGCCGGGATGACCGCGGGCGATGAGGCCGCCGTCGGTGGACACGGCGGCGCGCTTGCCGCCGATCTCGAAGTCACCCTCCTCGATGCACTTCTCCGCCTCGCCCGGCCGGCACAGGCCGAGCAGCTCGTAGTACTCGAGCTCTTCGATGACGAAGGCGTCGTGGACGCCGACCAGGTCGAGATCCTCGGGGCCGACCCCCGCCTGCTCGTAGACCACCTTGGAGGTGTCGACGGTCATGCGCCCCGGGCCGACGACCGGCCCCTGGAACACGTGCCCGCGCTCGTAGCGCTCGGTCTGCAGCGCCGACGCGGTGACGCGCACCACCGGCCGGTCGGGCCGCAGCTTCTTCGCCAGCTCGACTGAGCCGACGATGGCGCAGGCGGCGCCGTCGCCGATCGGGCACGACATCATCGTCGTCAGTGGCCAGGCCACCGGGCGCGAGGCCATGACCTTCTCCGCCGTGACCAGCTCCTTGGCCTGCCGCTGGGCCATGGGGTTCATCGCGCCGTTGTTGAAGTTCTTCGCCGCGATCTTCGCCAGGTGCTCCACCTTGGTGCCGCGTTCGTGCATGCGGCGCGTCGCCCACATGGCGAAGAACGCCGCCGGCAGGATGGCGTCCTCCATGTTCTCCGGCGCGGTGCCCGCCGTGCTCGACTGGATCATGGTGGTCATCTTGTCGAAGCCGAGCACCATGGCGACTTCGTAGTGCCCGGCCGAGACGGCGAGGCACGCTTCGCGGAAGGCCGCCGAGCCGGTGGCCGAGGCGTTCTCGATGCGCTGCACCGGCAGGCCGGTGAGGCCGAACTCCTTCATCACCCGCACACCGGACATGACGGTGGCGAAGATGTGGCCGACGTAGGCGGCATCGACGTCGGCGAAGGTCACACCGGCATCGCGCATCGCCTGCAGGCCGGCGTTGAGCGCCATCTCGTTGTTGTGCTGCTCGCCGTAGTAGGCGCCGAAGCGATGCATGCCGACGCCGAGCACTGCCACGTCTCTCATGATGCCACCTCGACCGGCCGGAAGCGGACGATGACGATGTCCTGGTTGCCGTCCTGGCGCAGCGCATTGAGCTCGCCGCGCACCGCCTGCCCCACCTTGAACTCGGCCTGCTTGCCGGCCAGCGGCGCCTGCACGCGCGGGCCTTCGGGCAGATCGATCTGGCCAACGCCGTAGCCGTCGGCGTGCTCCATGTTGGTCGAGCCGAACAGCGGCAGGTGCACGAAGGTGTAGCTGTACAGCGTGCCGCGCGCCTCGAGCTCGACCCCGTGCGTCTGTTCGGACATACACTTGGCGCACACCGCGCGGCGCGGATAGAAGTACTCCCCGCAGGCGTCGCAGACCGTGCTGAGCAGGTGCGGGACCTGCTTCGGGTCGTCGGGAATGGTGAAGAACCCGGGCTTGATCGGCACCCGGGTACGCTGTGGCTCAGCCATGCTGTACCCCTTCGTTCAGTGATGTGGGGGAGAAGAGATCGGCGCCGGCTTACTTCGCGGCGGGCGGCGGATCGACGATGCGCACCAGCTCGATGTCGAAGACCAGGGTGGCGTCGGGCGGGATGATGTTGCGCAGCCCCTTCGGCCCGTAGGCGAGATTGCCGGGCACGATCAGGCGGCGCTTGCCGCCCACCTTCATCGTCCGCACGCCTTCGTCCCAACCCTTGATCACCTGGCCCGAGCCGACCGGAAAGCCGAACGGCTTGCGCGTGCGCGAGCTGTCGAACTGCGTATTGTCGGGCAGCCAGCCGGTGAAGTGCATCACCGCCACCTGCCCTTCGCGCGGCGACGGCCCCTGACCGACGACCATGTCGGCCCACTTCAGCCCCGAGGGCTCGGTGTGCCACTGGATCGCCGACGACAACGGCGCCGGCCCGATGCGGGCTGGCGTCGGCTGTTGCGCGACCGCAGACGACGTCAGCAAGCCAAGCGCAGCAAGTGCGGTGAGCGGGACTCGGAAGGTACGGGACATCGAACGGTCGTTTGTGTCAGACCGCCGCAACCTACCTTCGGACCCCAACCCGGTCAAACCCTCGGCGCGGCTTTGCCCAGAAAGAAAACGCAAACCACGGATTGAGCGGATACGAGCCGATCACACGGATTTTCTGAGGGGTCCCTCCGTGAAATCCGTCAATCCGCGCAATCCGTGGTCGGCTTTTCGCTTTGCTAGGCAAAGCCCCTCGGCGCGACTCCCACACAGGGGGGGAGGGGGGCCACCAGCCGCTGTTGAAAACAGCCACCAGCGGCCCCCGGCGGGGGAAGTATGGAGGGGGTGTTGAACGAACGAGAAGCTAACGAAAGGACTGGATGACGGATGAACTACGCCGCGACCGGGATAAGACGCGAGGCGCGAACCGTTCTCGTCTTCAGCAGGTGCGTGAGCACAGCCACGACCTCTTCGTCCGAGCCCGCAATGTCCTGCACCGCTTCGACCAACTCGAAGATTGTCACTCGCTTCATCTTGCGCATGATCGTCCCCTTGTCTGCGCCGCACACCACACGTTCCCAGGCGCGAGCGTGGCGGCTCGATACGTCGGCCTCAGCCTCCTCAACCGCTCCTCAACCAGCCGACCCGTTCACTGCGTTCATCGTACGGAGACTGTTCAAAGCAGCGTGCGTGCCAACTATGTCGGGTCAGACGCAGCAACGCTTGGTGCATCGTGCGCCGTGCTTCATGGCACAATTCCAGGCAGGGGCACCGTGAATAAAATGACAAATTTGGTCGCTGATGCGACGAGATTGGCGCGGTGACACTCTGCGGCACTGGAGAACGCGCGCCGGGCTTGGCGCAAGAAGGAAGAAAGGCAACAACGGATTACGCGGATTGAACGGATTTCAGGGACCTACTCCGTCAAATCTGCTCAATCCGCGTAATCCGTTGTTGGGTTTCTGAGCCCTTGGGCAAAGCCGCGCGCCGATTACGCCGACCGCAGGCGTTTCACTGCGTCTTCGCGCAGCAGGTACTTCTGGATCTTGCCGCTGCCGGTCATCGGGAAGGATGCGACCAGGAAGACGTGGCGCGGGATCTTGAAGCTGGCGATGCGACCGCGGCAGGCGGCGAGGACGTCGTCCGCGGTGAGCGCGGCGCCGGGCTCGGGGATGACGAAGGCGACCGGGATCTCGGCCAGCCGGGGGTCGGGGATGCCGACGACGGCGACGTGGTTGATGCCCGGGTGGTCAAGCAGCAGGCCCTCGACCTCGGTCGGGTCGACGTTCTCGCCGCCGACCTTGAGCAGATCCTTGTAGCGGCCGAGGAAGCGCATGCAGCCGTCGGCGCGCAGGAGGCCCGAGTCGCCGGTGTGCAGCCAGCCGTCCGGGTCGACGGTCTCGGCCGTCTCCCTGGGCTTCTTGTAGTAGCCCTGCATCACCTGGTAGCCGCGCACGCAGATCTCGCCGACCTGCCCGGCCGGCAGCTCGGCGCCGCTGGTCGGGTCGACGATCTTGATCTCGTAGCCCGGCAGCGGCCAGCCGCTCATGGTGACGCGCGTCTCCTCGTCGGTATCGAGGAAGGAGCCGGTGACGCCGACCCCGATCTCGGTCATGCCGTAGCCGGTCATGGTGCGCATCAGCGCCTGGGCGCGGCGGGCGATGGGCTCGCTCGACCGCATGCCGGAGGCGCACACGCCGGTGCGCAGGCTGGACAGGTCGCGCGTCGGGCGCGACGGGTGCTCGAGCAGATCCTTGTAATGGGTATCGAAGCCGTTGATCATCGTCGCCCGCTCGGCCTCGATCAGGCGCAACACTTCACCGGCCTCGAAGGCGGGCACCAACACGTGCCGGGCGCCGGTGGCGGGGGACATCAGCAGCGCCTTGTAGACGGCGAAGGCGTGGAACAGCGGCAGGTAGTCGAGGATGACGTCGTTCGGCGTGATGCCGAGACGGCTGGCGTTGTCGAGAATGTTGCGCACGACGTTGTGGCTCTGCATGACGCCCTTGGGGAAGCCGGTCGTGCCGGAGGTGTACATGATGTAGACCGTCGCGTCGGGATCGACCGCGGCGCTGCGCGCGCGCAGCGCCGCCGGCGACACGGCGGCGCCCGCCGCCAGCAGCGCGGCCCACTCCTGCGTCCCCGGCACCGCCGTTTCGTCGAGCAGGATGACGCGCCGCAAGGCGGGCAGCGCATCGAAGGCGAGCCCCCCGGCGGGCTGCGTGCGCAACCCCGGGAGCAGCTCCTCGATCATCGCCAGGTAGTCGACGCCGTGCCCGCGCGCCGCGGCGATGAGCGTCGTCGAGTCCGACTGGGTGACGATGTAGCCCATGTCGCGGGTGCGGAAGCGCGTGTTGATCGGCACCAGCACCGCACCGATCTTGGCGACGGCGAAGAACAGGAAGACGAACTCCGGCCGGTTACCGAGCCACAGCGAGACATGCTCCCCGGCCCCGATCCCGGCGGCGATCAAGCCCTGCGCGGCGCGGTCGACCTCGTCGCGCAGCTCGACGAACGACCAGTGCCGCCCCTCGTAGGTCAACGCGCTGCGCTCCCCCCACC
>JBOHWA010000325.1:0-3176 GCA_050735855.1 Binatia bacterium | reverse complement strand
AGGTCAGGATGGGGGGAACGCCCGGGGGGCAGCGATGCTTAAGACCCGAGCACCCCCCCCATCCTGTCCTTCCCCCGCAAGGGGAGGAGGGACCCTCGGATTCGGCGCTGCCACACTCGGGGAGGCTCGAACCCGATGGTTGGGCAGAGTCAGGGCGGCGGACAGCGCCCACCGGACCGTCGATTCCGCGCCAGTGCGCCGCGCCGGTTATCGGCGCGCGCCGTCGCGCAGGGCATCGCGGACGCCGTAGTAGGCCGGCTTCGGGGCGTAGTCGTCGTCGAACAGGAGCGGCTCGCCATCGCGGCCCAGCACCGCCTCGAGGCTGGTGGGGTAGCGATCGGTGAACAGCCACACGGTCACGGCCGTGCAGCGCGGCACCGCGACGCAGGCCCGCACGGCGCTCTCGTAGAGCTGCCGCTGCTGCTCCAGCCGCGCGGCGCGATCGCCGTCGAAGCGCCAGGTGTGGACGTTCAACTCGGTGATCTCCACGTCGACGCCGAGCGCGGCGAAGCGCCGCAGCGTCGCCTCGATCTCCGCCGCGGTGGGCACGTCCGCGTCGCCCGGCAGGGCGATGGGGAGAAACGCCAGATGGCCCTGGAAGCCGACGCCGTGCAGCGGCACCTTCGCCTCGAGCAGCTCGCGGACCAGCCGGAAGTAGCGCTCCTGCTTGGCGCCGGGTTTGAGCACGAAGACGTCGTTGACGAAGAGCCGCGCCGCCGGGTCGACGCGATGGGCGAGCGCCAGCGCCTCGGCGATGTAGCCGGCGCCGAGCTGCTGCAGGAAGACGTGGTCGCGCAATCCGTCGGTGCCGCCCGCCTCGCCCAGCGAGGTCAGCGGCTCGTTCACCACGTCCCAGCGGTCGACGCGCCCGGCATAGCGGCGCATCACGGTCTCGATGTGGTCGGTCATCAGCGCGCGCAGCGCCGCCGGGCTGGCGGCGCCCTTCACATAGGCCGGGTTGGGCGGATCCGACGCGCCGCCCCAGACCAGCGTGTGGCCGCGCACCCGCATGCGATGCGCCCGCGCGAAGTCGACCAGCATGTCGGCGCCGGAGAAATCGTATCGCTCCGGCTCGGGATGGATGCGGCCCCCTTTCATCGCGGTATACGGGGTGAGCGACTCGAACTCGCGCGCCAGGACGGTGCCGTACTCGGGATCGTCGACGAGGTGCTCGTCATGCGCCGCCGATCCGATCGATCGTCCGCTGGACGCGGCGAGGGTGCGCAGTCCGCCGGCGGACGATTCGCCGCCGTCACCGCAGCTCATCGGGCCGACCAGAGTTGTGAGCAGCGCGCACCGCCACAGGATCCCACTCGCCGTCATCGGAGGAGGCACCCCTTACCAGGTTGGGTGGCGGCAGCAATCGGATCGGGCGCGGCGCCCGTCAAGATCGCGTGCGAGTGGCTTGACCCCCGAACGGCAAACGTGGTCGAACCGTCCATCCAACGAGGAGGAGGACGGCCATGGCTGCAGGACCTCGGGAACGATTGGCGTCGCTGATCAAGGACGTCGAGAAGGCTGCCAAGCAACTGCGGGCCGACATCCGCAAGCGCGCGCAGGCCGCGCCGAAGAGCATGGAGAAGGCCGCCGACGCGCTGCGCAAGGGCGCCGCCGACATCGCCGGCCAGGTGGAGAAGTACGTCCACGACCTGCGCATGAACCTCGAGGGCAAGAAGCCCGCCAAACCGCGCAAGGCCGCAGCGCGCACCAAGACACGCCGCGCCAAGCCGCGCGCCAAGCGCGCCTGACCGCCACGCGCCGGGCGCGTGCGGCGGCCCGGCGCGGTTGAATCGGAGCGGTCGAGCTGCGAGATGGCCGCGGTGACGAGCCCGCCGACCTTCGCGTTGCGCAGCGGCGAGACGTGGCGCAACCCGTTCGACATGTACGCGGCGTTGCGCGATCGCGATCCCGTTCACCATGTCGCGGCCGGCGACTTCTACGTGCTCACCCGCTTCGCCGACGTCTGGGCCGCGGCCGGCGATGCGGCGACGTTCTCGTCCGCCAAAGGCCTCACGGTCAGCTACGGCGACCACGACGCGATCGCCATGGGCGACGCCACGCCGATGGTGTTTCTCGACCCGCCGGCGCACACGACCTTTCGCGCCCTGGTGACCAGCAAGCTCACCACCCGCAAGGTGGCGGCGATCGAGCCCGCCATCCGCCGCTTCGTCGTCGAACGGTTGGACAGGCTGCGCGAGATGGGCCGCGCCGATATCGTCGCCGAGCTCTTCAAGCCGCTGCCGAGCTTCGTCGTCGCGCACTATCTCGGCGTCCCGGCCGAGGATCGCGGGCTGTTCGACCGCTGGACGGAGGCGATCGTGCAGGCCGCCGCCAGCGGCGCCCCGACGGCGGCCGGCAATCGCTTCGGCGAGCTGCTGGCGTACTTCGCCACCCTGGTCGAACGCCGTCGCACGGCGCCCGGCGACGACATCGTGTCGGACCTGACGCAGCTCGGTGAGGACAGCGTGACGACCGCGCGGATCCTCGGCTTCGCGTTCACCATGGTCACCGGCGGCAACGACACCATCACGGGCCTGCTGTCCGGCTCGGCCTGTCTGCTCACCGAGCATCCCGCCCAGCGCGCCAGACTCGTCGCGCACCCGGAGCAGATCCCCAACGCCGTCGAAGAGCTCCTCCGCCTGACCTCACCGGTACAGAACCTCGCCCGCACGACGACGCGCGCGGTCGAACTGCACGGCGTGCGGGTCCCGCGGGGGAAGAAGGTCCTGCTCGGCTATGCGGCGGCGAATCGCGACGAGCGCGAGTTCGGCCCGACGGCGGCGGAGTTCGACGTCGAGCGCAGGATCGGCAAGATCCTCACCCTGAGCTACGGCACGCACTACTGCATCGGGGCCGCCGCGGCGCGCCTCCAGGCGCGCATCGTGCTCGAAGAGCTGCTGGCCCGCTGTCCGCGGTTCCAGGTCGATGTCGAGGCGGGCGTCTACGCGCCCGGCGCCTACGTCCGACGGCACCTGTCCCTGCCGTGGACGGCCTCGTAGACGGCGGCGGCCGTCGGGTCAGCGCTCGACCGGGAAGCGCTGCGCGGTCCAGCGCAGCATGCCGCCGGCGAGATTGGCGACGCGCGTGCACCCGGCGCGCTGCAGCAGCGTCACCGCCTGTGCCGAGCGGCTGCCCGAGCGGCAGACGGTGACGATCGGCCGGTCGCGCGGCAGCGC
>JBOHWA010000324.1:0-1795 GCA_050735855.1 Binatia bacterium | reverse complement strand
CCGCCAGCGCATCGGCGGGACGCGTTCGAGCGCCACGGTCATGCCGACGAACTCGTGCCGGGCGAGCTCAGACAGCGTGCGCGGCAGGCCGCGGCGGTCGACGTAGCTCTGCGACGCGACCAAGCCGTACGGTATCTCCCCAGGGCGCGGTAGACGAGCGTCGACTCGCGCCCGTGCAGGGTGCGAATGGTGACGTCGGCCTCGCGCCGCGGCAGATCGAGCGGGCGGTTCTCGAGCAACGGGGTTGTGAACGTCATAGGTGGCGCAATGGCCGCCAACCTTGTCCTCGTCGTGAATGATCGTTATCGACCACTGCGCGGCCACCGACGGATCCTGCGCCAACGCCCACGCCAGCCCGACGCCGCCCGGACCTCCACCGACGATGCACAGACTCATCTTCATCACGCCCCTCCGTTCGAGTGGTCTCGGATACCGGGGTGTTACACGCGAGCCGGCGAACCCGCCAACGTGTTGGCGGCCGGCTCGCGTCACGCACAGCCTAGACACGACGCGCCGTATTCGGCTCAGCCGCCGGCCGCCGCGATCCTGATGCCAGCGGTCGAACGACAACGTGACGACGTGCTCGCCGCGGCGCGACGCGGGCTGCTGCTGGCGCTGCATCCGGATCCGACGCGCTTCGCCGACTGGGTGCGCGCCCATGGCGAAGGTCTCGACTGGGCCTGGATCGTGCGCACGGCCGGTGCCCACAAGGTCGCGGCGCTGCTCGCCGCGCGCGTCGAGGCCAGCGGCGTGGGCGAGATCGTCGGCGCCACGCTCGGCGCGCAACTGGCCGACGTCCGGCGCGATGCGGCGGCGCGCGCTGCGCTGGCCGAGCACACGCTCGCCCGCATCGCCGCGACGTTCGGGGCGGCGGCGATTCCGTTCTTCGTCGTCAAGGGCAGCCTGTTGTCACACCGGGTGTACGGCGATGCGCGGCTGCGGCGTTTCGCCGATGTCGACGTCGTCGTGCATCGCGTCGACGTGGCGCGGGCCGAGGCGGCGCTCACCACGCTCGGCTACTACCCCGGCGGCATCGAGGAGATCCTCGCCGTCCCGCCGAAGCTGGCGGCCGACCAGGCGCGCGCACAGGAGCTGACGCGGCGCTTCCACGCGCGACAACTGGCGGCGTTCTCCTGGTATCCGCCGCGCGGCAACACCCTGCTGCCCGTCGACCTGCACTGGCACGTCGCCCCGGCGCGCCTGCGCGTCTCCGAGGCGGCGCTGTGGTCCGAAACCACCGCGACGCGCCTCGACCAGACGGAGCTGCTGACGTTCACCCCCGCCGCCACGCTGGTCCACCTCGCGGCCCACGCCACCACCTCGCTGTTCAGCGGCTTCCGTCTCATGCACCTGTGCGACGTCGGCTGGGCGGCGGGCGCCTTCAGCGCGCACGAGCCGGCGCTGTGGCAGCTCGCCGAGCGCTGGCGCGTGCGCCAGCACATGATGCGCGTGTTCGCGCTGGTCGAAGGGGTGCTGGAGATCGAGATGCCGTCGCCACCGCTGGCGCGCCACCGGGGGGATCGCGGTGTCGCGGCCGCCGCCGGCGCGCGCTTCCTGCTCGATGCACCGAGCTCCAAGACGTGGCCGCTGCGCCGGCGGCTGTGGCCGGAGCTGCGCTGGGGCGTCGCCATGCGCTCGATGCGGCGCAACGTGGCGATCACCGCGGCGGTCAGCTGGGCGCGGCTGCGCTTCAAGCTGGCGCGCTAGCAGAGCTGGAGGGCGCCGGGCCATCGGCGCCGGGGGCGGGGCGAGGTGCTCGCCGCACGCACGGCGCCGAGGGCCCGGCGCCCTCCAC
>JBOHWA010000323.1:0-3913 GCA_050735855.1 Binatia bacterium | reverse complement strand
GCGAAATCCCGAGCCCAGTCCACCGCCACCGAGGTCAGCCCCGGCGCCGCCCAGGCCACCGCGCTGGCCGAGCCGCCCGCCGCGGAAGCCGGTGCTGCCGGACAGCCCGCGGCCGAGCAGACCGGAGCCCAGGCCACCGGCGCCGCCGCCGCCGCCGATCAGGTCGGAGAGCACGGGCACGATCTCGAACGCGTTGGCGTACTTCAGATAGTAGACGTGGATGCGGCCGGTGCCGAACGGCAGCGGGACGTCGAGGCGGACGATCAGATCCTTGATCTTCTGCATCCACAGCGGACCCGACACGATGATCAGCGCGTTGGTGCGCTCATCCGGAATGATCTTGTACGAGGCCGCACCCGTTCCACCTTCGATCGGCTGCGCCGCCTGCGCCGGCGCGTTGGTGGGGCGGCCGGGCCGGATGCCGCCGGGCGGTTGGGCGGCCGGTGGGCGGCGCGCCCCGGCCGGGCCACCGCCGAGCGCCGGCTGCGCATTGGCGGGATCCTCGAGTACCAGGGCGAGCGTCGCCGCCAGCTCACCGGCGAACGCGTAGTTGAGTCGCACCACCTCGACGCCGCGCTCTTTGTCGGCGACGTCGAGCTCGCGCAGGATGTCGGTGATGCGGGCGATGTTCGAGGCGCTGTCGATGATGATGATCGTGTTGGTCGCCGTGTAGGCGGCGAGCAGGCCGTTCGCCGACACCAACGGCTGGATGATGCCCAGCATGTTGTTGACGTCGACGTTCTTCAACGGCATCAGCTTGGTGACTACCTCGTCGCCCTCGGCGTTGCGCGCGCCGGGAAACACGGTGTCGATGGTCGAGCTCTTGGCCTCCTGTGCCGGCAGGATCTTGAGGATCGCACCGCTCGGCACCGTGGTGAAGCCCTTGACCTGCAGGACCGACTGGAAGACCGCGTAGGCTTCGTCGACCGAGATCTTGCCGGGCGAGATGATCGTCACCTTGCCCTTGACGCGATCGTCGAGAATGAAGTTCCGGCCGGTGATCTCGCTGATGAACTTCACCAGGGCATCGAGGTCGATGTCCTGGAAGTTCATCGTGATCAACTTGTCGTCCTCCGGCTCGCCCCCATCGGCGGGTGGCGGCACAGGTTCCGGCGGCACGGCGATCGGCGCTCGCGGCGGAGGATTGGGAGCCGGCGCCGGCGGAACCGGCGCCGGCGCAACGGCTGCCGGCGCGGCCTGATTCGGATTCAGCGCCGACGGCGGGGCGGGCGGTGGTTCCTGCGCCAGCCCTACCGTGGCGCCCCACACCCCGGCGACGAGGCCGAGGAGCATCAGCCCCGAACGCAACCACTGCATAATCCCTCGCACGGCTTGGCTCACCGGATGTTGTAGGTGAGCGTCTGCGGCTGCTGGTTCCGGGTGACCTCGACCTGCAAATCGCTCGAGTCGCGCAGCTCCTGCAGCAGCGCCACGGCGCGGCTCGGGTCGTTCATCTCGCTGCCGTTGATGCTGCGAATGATGTCGCCGTTCTTCAGACCGATGCGGTCGAAGAGGCTGCCGCGCCGGATGGCGAACAGCCGAAAGCCCACCGACTGCCCGCCTTCGAAGTGCGGCACGGCGCGGATCTGGGTGAAGAGCTGGCTCATGTTCTCGAGCGCGCTGTCCACCTCGGTCCGCGGTACCAGGAATTCGTTCTCCGCCGTCATCTGAATAGTGCCGGTATTGCCGGCCGGGGCGGCCGCGGCGGCGGGGGCGGGGCCCGCCTTCGCCAGGCCGGCGGTCACCGAGCTCAACTCCAGGATCTCGTCCTTGCCGTTGCGGGCGAGGATGACCTTGTCCCACTCGATCGCCTTGACCGTGGCGCCACCCGGCACCTCGGCATTGATGCCATATACGCCCTGCTTCCGCGCCCCGAGGTCTTCGATGATGCTGTAGGAATTGCCCGTCTGATAGAGGGCGACGCCCCAGAGCTTGAGCTTCAGCGGCGTGACCTGCGGCGCCTCGACCGGCACCGGGGCCGCCGGCGGCGGGGCAGAGTTGAAGATATCGCGGGTGTTGATCACGGCGTAGTGCACGACCGGCTTGGTGCCGTCGATCTCGATCGGGGGCGGGGGTGGCTTCAACACGACGTCCGGGGGTGGGATTAGTTTCGCTGCTAGCGCGGTGCCGACGATCGAAGAGGCCGAATATGCCGCCAACGCGAGCAGAATGAGATTCACGGCCACGAGATATCGGGGAGACAGGGACATTTCGCGCAAGCCGCGCATTGATAGAGCAAAAGCCTCCCGCTTATTCAAGCTGAGCGCCCGAACCGCCTTGACTCGACCCCGAGGCGCCGCTAGCGGTGAGTAGTGACGCAGCGCGGTTGGAAAACTTCACCAATCGCTTGAGTGAGGAGCCAGATGTCGCCAGACACCGAGATCACCATCGACGTGCAGCCCGCACCGGCCGGCGGCGGTCCGGTGGTCACTCTGACCGCCAAGGCGGCTGAAATGGTCAAGGCAGCCATGGCGAAGGAGGGCGTCGACGGCTTCGGACTGCGCGTCGGCGTGGTCGGCGGTGGTTGCTCGGGCTTCCAGTACAACCTCAGCTTCGAGGCCCAGGCCGGGGCCGAGGACGCGGTGTTCGAGCAGGGCGGCGTGACGGTGTTCGTCGATGCCACCAGCCAGCCGCATCTGCAGGGCATGACCCTCGACTACGTCACCGGCCTGCACGGCGCCGGGTTCAAGTTCCTCAACCCGAACGCCTCGCGCACCTGCGGCTGCGGTTCGTCGTTCGCCACCTGAGGCGCTGCGCGCTCAGCCTCCGCCGTCGTTCTGCACCACGGCGGGCAGGGCATTCAGCAGGCCGACGAACCCCGCCAGGCAGATGACCATGTCGACCATGCGCACCACGGCTACCGGCCCGTCCAAACTGTAGAGGACCTCATAAGTCCCCGCCGCCGCCCGCAAGGCCAGCACCAGCAGCGCGGCATAGACGATGACGCGCTCGCGCTGCGGATCGGCCGCGGCGCGCCAGAAGAGCAGCGCGTAGCCGAGATTGGCGATCGCCAGGGCGCAGGCCAGCGCCCGGCCGGGCGGGGTGCCGCTGCCGGGATCGAAGGGCAGCCACCCCGGCATGACCAGGAAGACGGCCCACGCCAGCGAATAGAGCGCGGCAATACGCAAGATGATGGACACGACGGTCCCTCCCCACCGGGGAGCGCGATAGAAGAGCCGCGATCAACTTGCAAGCTGCCTTGCCCGCATTTGGCCCGGCGGCTAGAGGTGTGGGTTCGTGTTGACCGTCAGCAATCTCTGCCGGGCCTTCGCCAGTCAGGTCGTCTTCGATCATGCCAACTGGGCGGTGGCCGACCGCGAGCGCGTCGCCCTGGTCGGCGCCAACGGCTCGGGCAAGTCGACCCTGTTGCGCATGATCGCCGGACTCGACGAAGCCGACGACGGCGTCATCAGCGTGCCGCGCGGCAGCTCGATCGGCTATCTGCCGCAGGAGGGCCTGACCAGCAGTGGCCGCACGGTGCTCGAAGAGGCGCTCGGCGCCTTTGCCGACATCATGGCGGTCGAACGCGAGTGCCGCGCCCTCGAAGACGCGCTCACCCATTGTCCCGCCGACGATCCGCGCCACGACGAGGTGCTCGCCGCCTACAGCCGCGCCCGCGCCCGCTGGGACGTCGAGGGCTGCTACGACTACGAGAGCCAGGCCGAGCAGGTGCTGGTCGGGCTCGGCTTCGCCAACAGCGACTTCGGCCGCGACACCGGCGAGTTCTCCGGCGGCTGGCAGATGCGGCTGGCCCTCGCCACGCTGCTGCTGCGCAAGCCGAACGTGCTGCTGCTCGACGAACCGACCAACCATCTCGACCTGGAGGCGCGCAACTGGCTCGAGTCGTTCCTGGTCGACTACCCCTACACGGTGATCCTGGTCGCGCACGATCGCTACTTCCTCGACGTCACCG
>JBOHWA010000322.1:0-2315 GCA_050735855.1 Binatia bacterium | reverse complement strand
GCTCGAGGACGGCGCCGCGCGCCCGCCGTGGTGGATCGCCGTGCGCTCGCACGCCACGGCGGTCGACGGCGACCCATTCGCGGCGTTGGCGCCCTCCAGGGGCGCTGCGCCGTCGCGGCGCGCTAGCGGACGTCGTTGACCAGGTTCTCCAGCATCTCCTGGCGGCCGCTGCGCGGCTGCGGCTCGAGCGCGGCTTCGAGCACTTCCCGTTCGAGGTCGGCCAGGCCGCGCGTGCCAGTGAGGATGGCGCGGCCGAGCGGACCATCCCAGGCGGCATAGCGCTGGCTGACGAAGCGCGCGAGGTCCCCGCGCTCGATGAGCTGCGCGGCGCGCAGCAGGCTGCGGGCGATCGTGTCCATGCCGCCGACGTGGGCGTGCAGCAGGTCGTCGGGCGCGATGCTCTGGCGGCGCAGCTTGGCGTCGAAGTTGAACCCGCCGCGGCCCAGGCCGCCGCCTTGCAGGATGGTATAGAGCGCCAGGGTCAGCTCGTCGGCGCTGGTCGGGAACTGATCGGTGTCCCAGCCGTTCTGCGCGTCGCCGCGGTTGGCGTCGACGCTGCCGAGCAGGTCGTTGGCGACGGCGTAGGCGAGTTCGTGCTGGAAGCTGTGGCCGGCCAGGGTGGCGTGGTTGGCCTCGATGTTGAGCTTGATCTCCTGGTCGAGGCCGTGCTGCAGCAGGAAGCCGTGCACGGCGGCGGCGTCGTGGTCGTACTGGTGCTTGGTCGGCTCCATCGGCTTGGGCTCGATGAGCAGCGTGCCGTCGAAGCCGCTGCGATGCTTGTAGTCGACCACCAGGTGCATGAAGCGCCCGAGCTGGGCGCGCTCGCGCCGCAGGTCGGTATTGAGCAGGGTGTCGTAGCCCTCGCGGCCGCCCCACAGGACGTAGTTGGCACCGCCCAGCCGGCGGGTGACATCCATCGCCTGCTTCACCTGCGCGGCGGCGTAGGCGAACACCTGCGGATCGGGGTTGGTCGCCGCGCCGGCGGCATAGCGCCGGTGGCTGAACAGGTTGGCCGTGCCCCACAGCAGCTGGACGCCGGTGCGCGCCATGTGCGCCGCGAGTTGCTCGACGATGCGGTCGAGCTGTGCGTTGGTGGCGCGCAGCGTGGCGCCCTCCGGGGCGACGTCGCGATCATGGAAGGTGAAGAACGGCGCGCCGAGCTTCTCGAACAACTCGAAGGCCACCGCCGCCTTGCGCTCGGCCAGCACCATCGGGTCGCCGTCGCCGAACCACGGCCGGTCGAAGGTGTCGCCGCCGAACATGTCGACCCCCGGCCAACAGAACGTGTGCCAGTAGCAGACCGCGAAGCGCAGATGCTCGCGCATGGTACGGCCGAGCACGACGCGCTCGGCGTCGTACCAGCGAAACGCGAGCGGCTCGTCGGTGCCGGGGCCGCGGTAGCGGATGGGCTCGATCGTCGGGAAGTAGGGCTCGGTCATCTCGCGGTCCTTTCGTCCGATCACCAACCGTCTTTTTCAACGCAGAGGACGCAGAGGTTCAGAGGCAGAGAACTGCCACATTGTGCCCTCTGCGAGCCTCTGCGTCCTCTGCGCTAAAAGACAGGCCAGCCTCATTCCCGACCCTTCAATGCGAGGTACACGCCGCGGAATGTCTCCGACTGCTCCTGGTATCGCGCCCGCAACGCCGGCTCCGGTTCGATCACGGCCTCGACCAGAGGCGCGGTGCACACGTCCGCAACGTCCTCGCCGTCGACCGCCAGGCGCGCCAGGCGGGCGGCGCCGAATGCCGGGCCGAGCTCGCCGCCGTGGCCGTAGTGCAGCGGGCGATCGAGCGCGCTGGCCAGGATGCGGCCCCAGAAGGGGCTGCGCGCGCCGCCGCCGATGACCGTGACGCGGTCGATGCGCGTGCCGCAGTCGAGCAGCGCGCGCTGGCCGTCGGCGAGGGCGAGGGCGACGCCGTCGAGCACGGCGCGGCCGAGGTCGCCGCGCGTCGTCGCGTGGGTGAGACCGATCAGCACGCCGGTGGCGTCGGGATCGTTGTGCGGTGTGCGCTCGCCCGACAGGTAGGGCAGGAAGAGCAGGCGCGGGTCGGGGGCGGCCGCTTCCGCCTCGGCGAGCAGCGCCGCCTCGCTCGGCGCGCCGGTGAGCGCGGCCGCCCAGGTCAGGCAGCTGGCGGCGCTGAGGATGACCGACATCTGATGCCAGCGGCCGGGCAGGGCGTGGCAGAAGGCGTGCACGGCGCGCTCGGGGGCGGGGGCGAAACGGTCGCCGGCGACGAAGTACACGCCCGAGGTGCCGAGCGAGAGGAAGGCGTCGCCGGGGCCCACCACGCCGACCCCGACCGCGCCCGCCGCG
>JBOHWA010000321.1:0-1773 GCA_050735855.1 Binatia bacterium | reverse complement strand
CGCCTGTCCCCGCTGCTAAAACCGAGCCCGTCAGCTCGGCAGGCTGCCGGTCAGGAAGATGGTGCCACCCTGGCGCACCTCGACGGTCTGGCCGCGCGGATCGAAGTCGAGTGGCAGCTTGCCGGGCTCCGACTTGCTGTCGAACTCGATCTCACCCTCGCCCAGGGCGCCGACCGCGATCGTGCCGCGCAGGGCGCCGCCGATCCGCAGCTCGTAGTTGCCGGCGGCGAGCTTCTCGATCTCGACGCGCAGGTCGCGGTCGCAGTCGGCGTCTTGGCGGAAGCGCGCCTTGCCCTTGGCGTTGCCGTCGGCACCGGTGGAGTCGAGCGCCGGCTCGACCTGCAGCGGCTCGCAGGTCTGCGGACCAGGCCCGCCGGGGGTACCGGTGAGGAAGACGACCCCGCCCTGCTGGATCTCCACCGCGCCGCTGGGATCGAAGTCGAGCGGCAGCTTGCCGACTTCGCTGGCATCGCTGGAGAACTCGATCTCGCCCTGCGTTCCGCCGTCGGCTCGGACGCGGACGGTGAGGCTGGCGCGCAGCGTGCCGCCGACGAGGAGGTCGTAGCTGCCGACCGCCACGTCCTCGACCTCGACCTCGTAGTCGCGCCGGCAATCGTCGCGCACGCGCAGCCGCGCCTTGCCCGACGCCCCCGGGGCTGCCGCCGTGCCGACCAGCGGCGTCAGGGTCTCGCCGGCGGTGCACTGGCTGACCCCCGGCGCCTGCGCCAGCAGCGTGCCGCTGAGCACGACGACGCCGCCCCGGGCGATCTCGATGCTGGCACCGAAGGGATCGAAGTCGAGCGGCAGCTTGTCGGCATCGTCCGAGGCGCTGGCAAACTCGACCTCGCCCTCGCCGGCCGCGACACCGATCGTGGCGCGCTGCACGCCGCCGATCAGCACGTCGTATGAGCCGGCCGCGACGTGCTCGATCTCGACCGTGAACCGGGTGCGCCCGCCGCGCCGCCGCAGGCTCGCCTTGCCGGTGGCCGCCGGCTGCACGCCGGTCGGCGCCAGGCGTGCGCTCTCCTGCAGCGTCGCAGCGGCCGCTGCGCCGGTGTTGGCGGAGAGGATCGGGCCGCTGGCGTCGGCGATCTCGAGCGCGCCGGTGCGCGGATCGAAGTCGAGCACCCGATGGCCGCCGCCGGACGATCCGGCGCGGAAGGTCAGCGTCGCTTCGCCGTTCGACCCAGCCGTCGCGGTGGCGCGCTCGATGCCGCCGACGCTCAGGCTGAGCAGCTGGTTGGCCGAGGCGCGGGCGACGCGGACGATGAAGCGGCTGCGCCCGCGCTCGCTGCGGAACTCGGCCCGGCCGACGACGTCGGCGTCGCTGCCGACGCGCTGCAGCGGAATGACCAGACGCGACCCGTTCGACCCACCGCGCGCCAGCGCCGCACCCGGGGCGCACAGCGCCGCGATGCCGATCGCCAGCAGCAAACGGTTGTACCTCGCCATTGGAGACTTCTTCTGCCTCGTCATGATTCTCTCCTTTTTCGCCCGGCGGGCGTGTGTGCTTCGGAGAGCAACGCAACCGCGATGCCAAGCCGCAGCGGACCACCCGGCCGGCGTGCGATCGGCCGCTGCGGGCCTGGCGGACGGCGACTGCGTGAGAGGTCGCGCCGGCCTGGGGGTGCCAGATCCCCCAAGCCGGTCGAGGGATCGGTTTGCAGCTCCGGGGGGCGGCGCTCTACAAAGCAGGCAGGTTCGTCGATGCCCACCCTGCTGATTGTCGAGGACGAGGCGCTGCTGGCGCGCAGCCTCGTCACCCTGCTGAGC
>JBOHWA010000320.1:0-7598 GCA_050735855.1 Binatia bacterium | reverse complement strand
GTGGAGGGCGCCGGGCCCTCGGCGCCGTGCTGGCGACAAGCACCTCGCCGCAGAGGCTGCCGACGACGGATTTCGCGGATTGACGGATTTCACGGACAAGGCCACCCGGAGATCCGTGCTATCGGATACGCATCCGCCCCGTCGGTGGTCGGCGGTCCTTCCTTGGACAATGGCACACCCGCCCCGCCCCCGGCGCCGAGGGCCCGGCGCCCTCCACTCGGCCGCACAACTGGTGTAGGAAGCCCGCATGGCCCTCTACTCCGCGCTCACCGGGGCGATCGACAAGGGGCTGTCGGGGCCGCGCATCGCGGCGTTCTTCGACCTCGATCGCACGCTGGTCGCCGGCTTCTCGGCCTCGGCCTTCGTGCGCGAGCTGGTCCGGACCGGCCTGGTCGACACCATGGCGCTGGTGCAGGGGGTGGCGGCGGCGGCGCGCTTCGGGCTCGGCGGCGTGGGCTTCTCGGGCTTCATCACCGATATGGTCGGCGTGCTCAAGGGCATGCCCGAGAGCGACCTCGAGGCGATGGGCGAGCGCCTGTTCAGCCAGGAGCTGGCGGCGTCGATCTATCCCGAGTCGCGCGCGCTGGTGCACGCGCATCAGAAGAAGGGGCACACCGTCGCGGTGGTCTCCTCGGCGCTGCGCTACCAGATCGAGCCGGTGGCGCGCGATCTCGGCATCGAGCACGTCATGTGCACGAAGCTCGAGGTCGCCGACGGCGCCTTCACCGGCCAGGTCGTCCACCCGACGTGCTACGGCGTCGGCAAGGCGATCGCCGGGCGCGACTTCGCCGCCGCGCGCGGCATCGATCTGGCGCGCAGCTTCTTCTACACCGACAGCGACGAGGATCTGCCGCTGCTCGACATCGTCGGGCGGCCGCGACCGATCAACCCGAACCGCAACCTGCGCGCCCTGGCCGCCAAGCGCGGCTGGCCCGCACGGCGCTTCACCAGCCGCGGCACCCCGACACAAGCCGAGCTGGTGCGCACCGCGCTGGCGCTAGGCAGCGCCATGCCGTCGGCGATGCTCAGCATCCCGGCCGGCCTGCTGTCGGGCAACTGGCGGCCGGGGATCAACCTGGCGCTCAGCACCTGGGGCGAGTTGGGGACGGCGCTGGCCGGCATCGATCTGCAGGTGCGCAACGAATCGTATCTGTGGTCGCACCGCCCGGCGGTGTTCATCTTCAACCATCAGAGCGCGGTCGAGACGCTGCTGCTCTGCAAGCTGCTGCGGCGCGACTTTGTCGGCATCGCCAAGCAGGAGCTGCGCCGCACGCCGCTGCTCGGGCCGCTGTTCGCCGCCACCGGGACGATCTTCGTCGACCGCTTCAATCACGACCAGGCGGTCAAGGCGCTCGAGCCGGCGATCGCGGCGCTGCGCCGCGGCCTGTCGATCGTCATCGCGCCGGAGGGCACGCGCAGCCCGACCCCGAAGCTGGGCACGTTCAAGAAGGGCGCCTTCCATCTCGCCATGGCGGCCAAGGTGCCGATCGTGCCGATCGTCTTCCGCAACACGCTCGACGTGCTGCCCAAGCACGGCATCATCCTGCGCCCGGCCACCGTCGAAGTGATCGTCCACAAGCCGATCCCGACCAAGGGCTGGAAGCGCAAGGACCTCGACCGCCACATCGCCGAGGTCTACGCGCAGTTCGAATCCACCCTTGCCGAGTGACGCAGGACTCGGAATTTCACCACAGAGGGCACAGAGGTTCACAGAGGAAGAACGGAGATCGAGGGGCCGGTGCCGCGCGACGCCAGTGAAGGATTCGATCCGTGCTTTGGGAAACTCACGGTCGTGCTGGCGAACTCCGTGGTGTTGGCATCCGGCCGGCCATTGCCCGTCCAGACGAAGGACAGACCGTTCCAGTCGAGGCGATAGCCGAGTCAGGTCTGGGCCAACGAGGGGCTACCGAGCGCCGCGGGATGCGCGCAGCTGCCGTGCGGCTCGAGCCAAGAGCCGCGCGCGGTGGTGCGTCGGCGAGCAGCCGGCCCAGCGCCTGAACGCCTTCGAGAAGGCCGCCCCGTCAGCGAAGCCCACGCTGAGTGCGACGGCCTCGAACTTGATCGACGGGTTCGACAGCAGCGCCTCGACGACCTCCCACAGCACAGTGTCGCGCACGGCCCGGAAGGTCGTGTGCTCCCTCTCGAGGTTGCGTTGCAGGGTGCGGGCGCTCACGTGCAGCCGATGCGCGACGGTCCCGGCGTCGGCAGGCATGCCGGCCGCGAGCAGCATGCGCGTGACGTCCGCGACGCGTTCGCGGTGCGTCTCTCGCGGCGCCGTGCGGGCCGCGAGCACCGCCGCGAACTTCTCGATCTGCTCGGCGATGAGCGGGTTCGCGAAGTGGGACGTCGTGTCGAGCGCATGGGGTGGAAGCACCATGCGATTGTCCGCCTGGCCGAACTCCACCCGACAGCCGAACGCGCGGGCGACCTCCGCCTGATCACGCCTTCGGCCATGGCGAACGTGCACCTCGCACGGGCCAAACTCGTCGCCGAGGGCCCGCCGCATCGAGCGCAGACACGCCATCAGCATGTACTCGACCGCGTGCCGGCTCGACCCAAACGTGCGGTCGCCGGGCTCGAACACGACGCTCGCCGTGTCGTCCTGGACCTCGAGCCGGATCCGGAACGTGTCCAAGATGAGCCGAGCGAAGCGCTCAACGTAACGAATGCCTTCCGCCAGCCGTGGGCTCGACAGGAACAGATAGTCGAGCGGCCCGCGCGACTGAGCCCGTTGGCCCGCGTGGAGGCCGACGAAGGGGTCGCCAGTGCGACGCTCGGCCTCGGCGAAGAGCCCGGTCACCAGCTCGACCGGCACGCGCTCGTCCGGCTCGGGCAGGGCGTTGTGATCCTGGCTCACGCCCTGCCACAGGGTTCGCGTCTCGACCCCAAGGCCGCCGAGCGCGTCGAGCAGGTCGAGCACGTGTATCCCGCCAAGTGTCGCATGCTTCTTCATGCGCAGTGCCTGGCGCGTTTTAACCATAGGTTGGCGCGTCTGAACAAGCAGAAGGATCCGGGGCTCTGATAGGATCAATCACCCATTCAAAGGAGCCTCACGATGATTGTTGAACGTTTGAAACCCATCATCACGACTCTGCAACCCAACGAACACCCCTACCTCACGGGGCCCTGGACACCCCTGCACGAAGAGGTGAACGCTACCGACCTGGAGGTGATCGAAGGAACGATTCCAACCGACCTGGACGGAGTCTACCTTCGCAACACCCAGAACCCGGTCCACCAGCCGCTGGGCTTCTACCACCCCTTCGACGGCGACAGCATGATCCATCAGATTGCCTTCCACGGCGGACGGGCGAGCTATCGCAATCGGTTCGTGCGCACGCGAGGGTTCAGCGCCGAGCAGGAGGCGCAGCGCTCGCTGTGGGGTGGCTTCGTCGATCCGCCGATGATGCCCCGCAAGCCCGGGGTCGGACCGTTCTCGATGCTGAAGGACGCCTCGAGCACCGACATTGTCGTCCACGCGGGCAAGGCGCTCTCGATGTTCTACTTGTGTGGTGAGGGCTACCGGCTGGATCCGCTCACCCTGGAGACGCTGGGCATCGAGGGCTGGGTTCCGATCGACGGCATCTCCGCCCACGCCAAGGTCAACGAGGCCACCGGCGAGCTGTACTTCTTCAACTACCCGGCGTACTCGCCCCACCTGCACTACGGCGTGGTCGACAAGCACAATCGCCTCACCGCCTACATGCCGGTACCGATGCCGGGGCCGCGGGTGGTGCATGACATGGCGTTCAGCGAGCACTGGGCGATCCTGAACGACCTTCCGCTGCTGCTCGACGCCCCCGGCCAAGCAACCATGCGCTGGGATATGCCGTCGCGCTTCGCCCTGGTGCCGCGCGACGGGCGCACGGGCGAGGTCCGTTGGTTCGAGGCGAAGCCAACCTTCGTGCAGCACTGGCTGAACGCCTACGAGGAGGGCGACGAGGTGATCCTGGACGGCTATTTTCAGGAGGATCCGCTGCCGACGCCACCCGAGAATTTTCCACCCGAGGTCGCGCCGATGTTCGGCATCATCGACGCCGCGAAAGTCAGGCCGAGACTGCATCGCTGGCGCTTCAACCTCGCCGACGGGACGACGCGCGAGGAGCGGCTGGATGCGCACCGCGTGCTCGAGTTCGGCACCTTCAACCAGCGCCATGCGGGGCGGAAGTACCGCTACGTCTATTCCTTCACCTTCGTGCCCGGCATGTTCCTGTTCAACGGTTGGGTCAAGCACGACCTAGAGACTGGGAAGAGCTGGGAGCTGAAGCTCGCGCCGCGCCGCTACGGCAGCGAGTCGCCGTTCGCGCCGCGTGTGGGAGCCGTGGACGAAGACGACGGCTATCTGGTCAGCTTCATCATCGACGAAAACACCGGTACCTCCGAGTGCGTGGTGCTCGACGCCAAGCGGATCGAGGACGGCCCGGTGGCGCGGATCGCCCTGCCGCACAAAATCTCCAGCGGGACGCACTCCTGCTGGGCGGGACGGGAGATGCTGGTCGGTGGTTGAGGCACCTGTGCGGTCCAACGCGCCAAGTCGACAAGTTCGTCCAGTGAGACATCCAATGCAAAACCTCGAGATAGCCGCAATCCGCGCCATGCTCGCGCAGTTACCGATGGGTCCGTCGTTGGTCGAGATGCGCGAGACCTACGACGCGTTCGGCGCCCTGTTTCCGACCCCGTCCGATGTCACGCTGCGTGCGGAGCAGGCGCATGGCGTGGCGGCGGAATGGACCTCGACGCCCGACGCCAGCCGGGAGCGGGTGATCCTCTACCTGCACGGCGGCGGATACGCGATCGGGTCGCTCTTGAGCCATCGACATCTGGTGGCGCAACTTGGCCGAACCGCCGGGGCTCAGACCCTGGCCCTCGACTACCGGCTCGCCCCGGAACACCCGTTTCCGGCGGCGGTGGACGATGCTCTGGCCGGCTATCGCTTCCTGCTCGAGGCAGGCTTCGCAGCGTCATGTATCGCCATTGCAGGCGATAGCGCCGGCGGCGGTCTGACTGTGGCCGCGCTGGTTGCGGCGCGCGAGGCGGGCCTGCCGCAGCCTGCCTGCGGCGTTTGCATCTCGCCCTGGGTCGACCTGGAAGTCTCAGGCGCATCGATGACGACGAAGGCGACGGAGGATCCAATAGTGCAGCGGGAGCCCCTGCTGCAGATGGCAGCATCGTATCTCGGCGGCGCGCATGCGCGCAGCCCCTTCGCAGCGCCCCTCCACGCCGATCTCCGGAACCTGGCGCCGCTTCTCATCCAGGTCGGGTCAGCCGAGGCCCTGCTGGACGACGCTGTTCGCCTGGCAGCGGCAGCCGGCGCGCAGGAGGTCGACGCGCGGCTCGAGGTGTGGCCGGAGATGATCCACGTCTGGCATTTCTTCCACCCGGTTCTCGGTGAAGGCCGTCGGGCGCTCAACACGGCCGGGGCGTACATCCGAGACCGGATGGAGGAGTAGTCGCCGACGCGCATCGAAATCGTTCGAAACCGCCGGGCGCGCACCAGCCCGGCACCCGACCAATTTCGAGGAGGAAACCGATGAAACCAACTCTGTACTATGCCCCCAACACCTGCGCGCTCGCCTCTCACATCGCCTTCGAGGAGGCCGACGCCGAGGTCGACTATGCACGCCTGGATCTGGCCAATGGCGACAACCTCACACCTGCCTATCTGAAGATGAACCCCAAGGGTCGGGTGCCACTGGTCGTCACCGAGCGGGGAAACCTGACGGAATCGCCCGCCATCCTGGGCTGGATCGCCCAGACGTGGCCGCAGGCGAATCTGGCACCGCTCAACGACCCGTGGGCGCTGGCCCAGGTGAATTCCTTCAACAGCTATCTCTCCGGTTCGGTGCACGGTGTGGCCTTCGCCGGCGTTTTCAGATCGGCTCGCTTTGCGGATGGCGAGGCGGCCCAGGCGGCGGTCAAGGCCAAGGCTGCCCAGTCAGTGAAGGAGGCGTTCGATCTGATCGAAGGCAAGCTCAGCGCCGACGGCTGGGTGCACGGCAAAGCCTATACGACCTCGGATGCGTATCTGGCAGTGCTGTTCGGCTGGCTCGCCTTCATCGGCGAGAGCGTGGGCTCGTTCCCCAAAGCTACAGCCCACGCCGCGCGCGTGCTTGCCCGGCCGGCCGTGCAGCGTGCGTTGGCCACCGAGAAGGGTACGGTGTAAGCAGATCATGAGCGAGACAAGGCGAGTAGCGCTCGATCCTGCGCTGTTCGATCCACGGCAGATCGCACCGGAGACCCGAGCATTCAACGAACAAGTCGAGCAATTGCTCGCAACCGTCCCTTCGATCCTGGACGTTCCGGTAGCGGCACTGCGCGAGGCGCGGGCCGCGGGCAAATCCTTCCTGGGTCCGGTCGTGCTGTCTCCCAACGGCCGCGAGGAGCGGATCGAGGGCCCCGCCGGGCCGCTGCCGCTGCGTGTGTTCGCCACCCCGAATGCCACCGGCGTGCTGCTGCATATCCATGGCGGCGGCTGGGCACTGGGGGCGCACGATCAGCAGGACTTCCTGCTGGAGGCAGTCGCTCAGCGGACGGGTTTGGCCGTGGTCAGCGTCGGCTATCGGCTCGCACCTGAACATCCGTACCCGGCGGCGCCGGATGACTGTGAGGCGGCGGCGCTCTGGCTCATCGAGCACGCGCGGCGCGAATTCGGCACCGATCGCCTCTGCATCGGAGGCGAATCCGCCGGCGCCCATCTGTCGGTGGTGACGCTGCTGCGGTTGCGTGATCGCCATGCCGTGCGGCCGTTCCGCGGCGCGGTGCTCACGTATGGCGCGTACGACTTGAACCTGACGCCGAGCTCGCGCCGCTGGGGCACCCGCAATCTGGTGTTATCGACGCCGATCGTCCGCCAGTACGCGGACTGGTTCGCGGCGCCGGAGCTGCGCGACGATCCGGATGTGTCGCCGCTCCATGCCGATCTCTCGCACCTGCCGCCGGCGATCTTCACCGTCGGTACGCTCGACCCACTGCTCGACGATTCCCTGTTCATGGCTAGCCGCTGGGCGGCTGCAGGCAACCAGGCGGAACTGGCGGTCTATCCGGGCGGCATTCACGCCTTCAACGCTTTCCCGATCGCCATTGCCGGCGCGGCCAACGCCCGGATCTTCGACTTTCTCGCCAGCTGCATCGCGGCGGCGCCGCCGGACGCAGTCCAGCTGCAGCAGGCAACAGGCCGGCCGGGAGACTGACGATTCCGACCAAGGGCTGGAAGCGCAAGGACCTCGAACCGGCACATCGCCGAGGTCTACGCGCGGTTCGAATCCACCCTTGCCGAGTGACCCAGGACTCGGAAGTTCACCACAGAGGGCACAGAGGTTCACAGAGGACGAACTCAACGGTTCCGAGCTGCGAGGCAGGTGGCAGGGCTCTCCTCTCGAACCGTCGTGATGTCCTCTGCGATCCTCTGTGTCCTCTGTGGTAAATCTTCTCCGCTTCAGTGCGCGCCGAGGTTAACCCAGACGCTCTTGATCTGCGTGTACATCTCGAGCGCCGCCTTGCCCATTTCGCGGCCGAAGCCGCTCTTCTTGTAGCCGCCGAAGGGTGAAGCCGCGTCGAACATATTGTAGCAGTTGATCCACACCGTGCCGGCCTTGAGG
>JBOHWA010000319.1:0-6375 GCA_050735855.1 Binatia bacterium | reverse complement strand
CTGCTGAGCCGTGCGGGCTTCGAGGTGCACCACGTCGACACCATCGCGGCCGGCAAGCAGGCCGCGGCGAGCATGCCGATCGACATCGCGCTGGTCGATCTGCGCCTGCCCGACGGCAGCGGCCTCGACGTCCTGGGCGCTCTGCAGGCCGCCGATCCGGGCATCCCGGTGGTGATGATGACCGCCTACGGCTCGGTCGCCGACGCCGTCCAGGCCATGCAGCGCGGCGCCTGCGACTACCTGCAGAAGCCGTTCGAGCCCGACGAGATCGGCGTCAAGCTCGAGCAGGCCCTGCGCGGCGCCCGCCAGCGGCGCGAGATCTCCTACTACCGTGAACGCGGCGCCGCGACCGGCACGATCCTGGGCGAATCCCCCGCGGCGGAGCGCCTGCGCAGCCTGGTCGATCGCGTCGCCCGTACCACCAGCGGGCCCGGCTCGCCGGCGCCGACCGTGCTCCTGCTCGGCGAGACGGGCAGCGGCAAGGGCCACGTCGCCCACGCGCTGCACGCCGCCGGCGGCCGGCGCAGCGGACCGTTCATCGAGGTCAACTGCACGGCGCTGCCCGAGAACCTGGTCGAGGCCGAGCTCTTCGGCTACGAGAAGGGCGCCTTCACCGACGCCAAAACGGCGCGCGCCGGCCTGCTCGAGACCGCCGAGGGCGGCACCCTCTTCCTCGACGAGATCGGCCACATCTCGCCGGCCCTGCAGAGTAAGTTTCTCAAGGTCATCGAGGAGAAGACCGTGCGCCGCGTCGGCGCCACGGCGGCGCGCAAAGTGGACGTGCACATCATCGCCGCCACCAACCGCGACCTCGAAGCGGCGGTGCAGCTGGGCGAGTTCCGCGCGGACCTCTACCAGCGCCTGCGCGTCGCGGTGATCCGCATCCCGCCGCTGCGCGAACGTGAGGGCGATCCGGTGCGCCTGGCGCACGCGCTGCTGGGCGACATCTGCCGCCGCTACGCGGTGCCGGCGCGTGGCCTCTCGCCCGAGGCCGAGATGGCCATCGCCCGCTACCCGTGGCCGGGCAACGTGCGCGAGCTGGGCAACACGATGGAGCGCGCGGCGCTGTTCAGCGACAACGACCCGCTGCAGGTCGACGACCTCGGCCTCTCGAACGTCGCCGCCGTCAGCGGCCAGGTGGCTCTGGCGCCCAGCGGCCGCGTCGAGATCGAGTTCCCGCCCGGCGGCCTGTCGCTCGAGGCGGTCGAGAAAGCGATGATCGAGCACGCCATGCAGCAGGCCGCCGGCAACCAGAGCGCCGCCGCCCGCCTGCTCGGCGTCTCGCGCGACACGCTGCGCTACCGCATGGACAAGTTCGGCCTCGCCGAATCGTAGGGGCGCGCCGCAGGACGGCGCTCGGTCGAGTGCCGGCTGCGCCGCGATGCGCTCAACGCGAACGGGAGACCAGCACGGCGGCGGCGACGAGCACTCCGCACGCGGCAGCGAACCAGTCGCCGTGGCGGGTGTAGAACGAGCCGCCGGGCGCCAGGGGGAGCGCGACGACGCGGGCGACGGCGACGTCCTCCGGCAGGCGATCAATCTCCCGGCCGGCGGAGTCGAAGGCGCCGCTGACGCCGCTGTTGGTGACGCGCAGCAGCGCGACGCGGTTCTCGACGGCGCGGAAGCGGGCGATCTCGTAGTGCTGTTGCGGTCCAGCGCCGGCGGCGAACCAGGAGTCGTTCGACAGGTTGACCAGCAGGTTGGCGCCGCGCGCCACCAGATCGCGCGCCAGCGGCGGATCGATGATCTCGTAGCAGATCAACACGCCGAGGCGCGCCGCATCGACAGCCACCGGCTCGGCCGCGCCGCCGGCCAGATAGGGGCCGTCCTCCGGCCGCAACGCGAAGCGTTCGACGAACGGCAGCAGGCGGCGCTTGTCATAGACTGGGCGGACGCCGTCGGCGGTGAACAGGTAGGCCGAGTTGTAGATCGCCGCCACGCCCGGCCGCTCCCCGGCGCGCGGCGCCCCGGCGAGCAGCGCGCGGCCCGGTGCCGCGACCAGCGCATGGAGCGGCGCGAGGAGTGCGGCGTTCTCGGCCGGGAACACGGCGACGGCGTTCTCGGGCCAGACCAACAGCAGCGGAGCGGGCCGCAGCGCGGCCGAGAGCTCGACATAGCGCTGCAGCGCCGCCGCGGTGCGGGCAGGGTCGCCGCGCGCAGCGTTGGACACGTTGCCCTGCACCGCGCCCACCGGCAGCACGGTTGGCGCCGCGGGCAGATGCTGCAGGCGCCAGCTACCGTAGCCGGTGACCAGCGCGAGGGCGAGCGCCGCCGTGGCGAGCGCCGCCCGCGGTGCGCCGTCGCGTCGCCACGGCTCGGCCGCCGCCGCCGCGGTCACGGTGAGCAGAAATGACAGGCCGTAGGCACCGGTGAGGTCGACGATCTGCAGCAGCGGCACCGCCCGCACCGCGTGGCCGAGCAACTCCCACGCGTTACCGCTGGCGGTAACGCGCACCCACTCGCTCACCACCAGCGCGGCGGCGACGCACACCGGTCGCCCGATGCCGCCGCCGAGCCGCGCCGCCAGCAGCGCGAAGAGTGCGAAGAACGGTGCGACGAACACCTGGATGACCACCATGGTGAAGAGCGTCGCCGCGGCCGGCCCGAGGCCGAAGTACTCGACTGCGGCGCGCCCGATCCAATAGCCGGTGACGCCGAGCCCGCCGATCGTCCCGCACAGCCAGCCGAGCCCGAGCGCCGCGCGCGGCCGCGCGCCGTCGAGCGCCAGCAGCAGCGGAGCGAGGGCCACCCAGGCGACCAGCGGCCACGCGAACGGCTGATAGCTCAGGATCAGCAGCAGGCCGGAGGCGCCGGCCAGCATGATGCGGCGGGAGGAGCGGGGGGAGGTGCGCATGCCGATGCGCCGCAGCCTATCGTGCCGCGAGCTCGACGCCGAGGACTGCGCACCGATCGCCGCGGAAGCGGAAGGGAGTCGGTCCTCCCTTGTGCTGGCGGCCGACGGTTTGCCATGCAGGAAGCGCCTCGCCGG
Source organism: Binatia bacterium (assembly GCA_050735855.1). Lineage (GTDB taxonomy): Bacteria > Desulfobacterota > Binatia > HRBIN30 > CADEER01 > JBOHWA01. Next base: position 3,386 of record JBOHWA010000319.1, on the reverse strand, counting down.
CACGCGGCGCGGTGGACCTATGCGATCCGAGACGGGCTGGCCGGCGGTCGGCCGATGGTTCTGGGCCGCCGCGGCGGCGGCCGTGGCGCTGGCGTTGGTCTGCGGCCTGAGTTCGGCGCGCTGGTTGAACCGGCCCTTTCCCGGCTTCTTCCTGTGGGAGAACCGCTTCGTGCCGGCGGTGGGCGACACCGACTGGACCGGCCATCGCGCCGGCGTGCCGTATCAGAGCCGGCTGATGGCGATCGACGGCCAGCCGGTGGCGACGGCCGACGAGGCCTATGCCGCCGCCGAGAGCCGACCAGTCGGCAGCGTGTTGCACTACGAATTCCAGCCGGCGCGCGGCGCGCCGGTCGGCGTCGCGGTCCCGACCATGCGGCTCAGTCTGCCCGAGTATCTCTGGACGCTCGGCAATTATCTCGCCGTCGGCCTGGTGCTGACGCTGCTCGGTTTCGTCGTCTACTTCCTGCGCCCCGACGCGCCGGCGGCGCGCGCCATGTGGGCCGCCGGCGCCACCTGGGGCCTCTACCTGATCACCGCCGCCGACATCTTCGGCCCTGCCTGGTTTCGGCCGCTCTGCCTGCTGTTGCAGGCGCTCGGGCCGGTGACGCTGGTCCACCTGGCGCTCACGTTTCCGGTCGAACGCGCCGTGCTGCAGCGCCGCCCCTGGCTGTTGCCGGCCCTCTATGTCGCCGCGCTCGCCGTCGGCGTGGTCGACAACATCTCCTTCCACCGCTCCTTCGCCGTGTTGCTGGCGATCGATCGGGTGAACTCTACCGCCCTGATCGGCGCCGGGATGCTGCTCCTCGGGTCGCTGGGCGAGTCGTTCATGCGCCCGCCCTCGGCCGCCGCCCGCCAGCGCATCAAAATCGCCGCGCTCGGCGCCGCCGCCGCGTTCGTCGTGCCGGTGGCCGGCTTCCTCGCCTACTACCTCGGCGGCGTCAGCTTCCCGCTCAACTTCGTCACCCTCTCGATGGTCCTCTTCCCGCTCGCCATCGGCTACGCCATCGTCCAGCACGATCTGTTCGAGGTCGACGCGATCATCCGCCGGACGGTGTCGTGGGCGATCCTCACCGCGCTGCTGGCCGCACTCTACCTGAGCGGCGTCGGCGTGCTCGACGTCGCGTTCACCGGGCGCAGCGGCCGCATCGCGCAGCTGCTCTTCGTGATCGCCGTCGTCGCGCTGATGAACCCGCTGCGCGACCGGGTGCAACGCGCGGTCGACGCGCTGTTCGCCCGCCAGCGCTACGACTACCGCGGCACGGTGACGCGCATCAGCCAGTCGCTCGCCACGCTGCTCGACGCCGACGCCATCGTCGCGCAGATCCTCACCACCGTGACCGCGACGATGCGGGTCGACTTCGGCGCCGTCTGGCTGCGCGACGACGACGGCACCTACCACCGCGCGGCGCAGGGCGGCGCGCGCCCCGACCCGCCGCCGGTCGCGCGGCTGGCCGCCGATCACGCCATCGCCCGGCGGCTGGCGGCGGCTCCGCAGACGATTCTCACCGATGAGCCTGCCCGGCGCGACGCAGAACGCGACGCCGCGGTCGCCGGGCTGGGCGGCACCCTGATTGTGCCGATCGCCTTCGAGCAGCGGCCGCTCGGCTTCATCGTGCTGGGTGACAAGGAGTCGGGGCAGTTCTATTCCGGCGAGGACCGTGGGCTGCTCGAGACGCTGGCCAGCCAGAGCGCCGTGGCGCTGCAGAACGCGCGCTCGTACCGCGAGCTGGTGCGCACCAACGACACGTTGCGCAGCACCCAGGCGCAGCTCATCCAGGCGGAGCGCTTCGCCGCCATCGGCGAGGTCTCTGCCGCGGTCGCGCACGGCATCCGCAATCCGGTGGCGGGCATCAAGACCGCGGCACACGTCGCCGGCCTCGAGGTGGGCCGCGAGCACGCGGCGCACTCGATCATCGGCGACATCATCGCCGAATCGAACAAGCTCGAAGCGCGCATCAAGGCGTTGCTCAACTTCGCCCGACCGTTCGAGCCGCAGCGGGCGCCGGCGGGCCCGGCGGCGCTGGTCGACGAGGCGGCGGCGGCGCTGCGCAGTCAGATCGCCGCGGCGCGGGTGGAGCTGTCGGTCGCGGTCGACCCGCAACTGCCCACCGTCCTGCTCGACCGGGCGCAGATGGTCGAGGTCCTGCTCATCCTGATGTCGAACGCGGTTGACGCCATGCCCGACGGCGGCCGCCTCGCGGTCGCGGCGCGCTGCGATGTGGCGCAGCTCACCATCGACGTGCGCGACAGTGGACCTGGCATGTCGCCCGAGCAGCAGAGCCGCCTCTTCCGCCTCTTCTCCACCACCAAGCCGACCGGCAACGGCATCGGCTTGGCGGTGGCCAAGAAAATCGTCGACCGTCACGGCGGCCAGATCACGGTGCAGAGCGCCGTGGGCACCGGCACCTGTTTCACCATCCACCTGCCGCGCTGACGGCGCTCAGTCTTCGCGGACGAACAGATCGCCCTTGCGGTTGCCGCTGGCGGCGTTGTCGCCGAGCGGCGCCTGGATGCCGGCGGCGACGGCGAAGTCGGCGGCCGTGCGGCGGACGAACAGGCCGTAGCCGTTGTTGTCGTCGAACGTGTTGCCGCCGATCAGTGCGCCGTCGGCGCGCTCGAGCGACAGACCGTCCTCGTCGTTGCCGGCGCACAGATTGTTGGTGACCGTGCCATCCTCGGCCTCGAGCAACTCGACACCGGAACCCAGGTTGAGCACGCTGCGGTTGCCGGCGACGACGACGCCCGATGCGCCATTGACCAGCACCCCGCCGGCGTTCTCGAGCAGCAGGTTGCCGACGATCGAGGCGTTTGCCGCACCCGATACGTCGACACCGGGACCGTGGTTGCCGTCGAGCCGCGAGCCGGCACAGCTCGCACCGGCGGCGGCGAACCAGACGCCGGCCCCGCCGTTGGCCTCGGCGGCGCTGTCCACCACCTCCGCTCCAACACCGTCGAGCACCACGCCGGCGCCGCGATTGCGCCAGACGCGGCTGTCGACCAGGCGCGCACCGGCGGCGAGCGCGACACCGGTCTGCCCGCCGACCACAGTGAGGCCGCGCACGATGACGCCGGCGACGCTGGCGGTGACGGCCGTGCCGCCGCCGTCGCCCTGCACGATGGTGTTGTCGCGGCCGCTGCCCATGAGCTCGAGCGGACGATCGATGGTCACCCGCTCGCGGTAGAGGCCGGGGCGGACGTGAACCACCAGGCGTCCGTCGTGGTTGGCGTCGGCGACGCCCGCCACCGCCGCCTGGAGGGTCGGGGCCTCGGCGCTCGGCACGGTGATGTCGGCCTTCGGGCAGTCGGCGCGCTGATCGACGGTGTAGGGCAGGCTGGCGATGACGATGCCGTCGCGTTCGACGCGCACCGTGCCGGCGCTGCCCGAC
>JBOHWA010000318.1:0-5914 GCA_050735855.1 Binatia bacterium | reverse complement strand
GGCGACGCCGACGCGCACCCGCCCGGCGGACACCGCCACGCCTACCGTGCCAACCGCCACGGCGAGCGCGACGTCGACCGCGACCGCAACCCCGACGCCGACGCTTGCCGGCGCGCAAGGGGCGGTGGCGCCGCTGACCGGCGCCGGACGGTGGTTCGTCGACGCCCTCGGCCGCGTCGTCATGCTGCACGGCGTCAACATGGTCGAGAAGAGCGCGCCCTTCTATCCCGCGGCATTTGGCTTCGGCGCCGACGACGCGGCCTTCCTCGCCGCGGAGGGATTCAATTCGCTGCGCCTGGGGGTCGACTTCCGCGGCCTCATGCCCACCCCGGGCATCGTCGAAACAGAATACATCGAACACTTGGCCGAGACGGTCGACGTGCTCACCCAGCACGGCATCTTCGTCCTGATCGACTTCCACCAGGATGGCTTCGCGCCGATGTTCAACGGCAACGGCCTGCCGGACTGGCTGGCGATCGGCGACGGCCTGCCCAATCCGCCCGACGCCGTCTTCCCCCTGTACTACATCCAGAACCCCGCCATGCAGCGCGCCTTCGAGAACTTCTGGGCCAATCGCGACGGCCCCGAGGGCATCGGCTTGCAGGACTACTTCTTCCAGGGGCTGGAAGCCGTCGTCGCGCGCTTCGCCGACGAGCCATTGGTGCTCGGCACCGAGCTGATGAACGAACCCTGGCCCGGGGCGGTCTATCTGCCGTGCGCGACCGATCTCGACGGCTGCCCCGATCTCGAGGCGGAGCGCCTGGGACCGTTCTACCAGCGCGGGGTCGATGCGGCGCGCCGACTGGCCCCCGCCCAGCTCGTCTTCGTCGAGCCGTTCGTGCTGTTCAACTTCGGCATGGCGAACACGACGCTGCCCGGTGCGCAGCCCGGGCGCGCCCTGTCGTTCCACTCCTACGCCCTCAACCTCGCCGGGGAAGAGGGCGTGGTCAGCAAGGCGATCGCCGCGGCGGAGCGCGATGCCGCGCCGCTGCTGCTGACCGAGTTCGGCGCCACGATCGACCCGGTGGCGCTCAACCGCCTGACGGCGCAGATGGAGCACGGCCTCGTGCCGTGGATGTTCTGGGCCTACAACGAGTCGATCATCGCCGACCTGGAGCAGCCGGCGGGCCCGGACAACCTGCGCAGCCGCGCCGCGTTCGACGCGCTGGTGCGGCCGTATCCGATCGCCACCACCGGCACGCCGACCGAGATCGCCTTCGATCCGACCACCCGGACGTTCCGCCTGGCCTACGAAACCACCGGGCCGGGCGGGGCGCCGTTCGACCGCAATGCCGTGACGGTGGTGTCAGTGCCGCGGCGCCACTACCCGGACGGGTACGCGGTGAGCGTTGCGGGAGCTGTCGTCACCTCGCTCCCGTGCGCGGAGCTGTTGACGCTGCACAACGAATCCGGTGCCGAGCGCGTATCGCTGGAGGTGGCGCCGGCCGCGGGTGGCTGCGCCCCTGTCCGCTAGCGCCCGCGCTACCGGACGGGCGCGGCGATGCTCGCCGGCTGCGCCGCGAGCAGGTCGCTGACGATCGGCCGGATCGTCGCATCGGTGCGCGGATCGGCGGCGACGCGCTCGAGCGCCTGCCGGTCCGCATCCGCCAGCCCGTGATGGGCAAGGGCGCCGAGCTCGAGCACGGCGTGGAAACGCAACGCGGGAGCCGGGCTCGACAGGGCAGGGATGATCGCGGCGCGCAGCGCCGCGGTGTGTTCCGCCGCGCCGGTGCGCAACGCGCGTTGGATTGCGGCGACCGTCTGGCGGTAGCTGGCGTCGTCCTCGGGGCGCGCTGCGAAGACGGTGCCGCTGGGCTGCGCACAGACCAGGCCCGTCGCCTCGCGGCGCAGAAAGAAGGTGTAGCGCTTGCCCGGCGCGAAGCGCCGCGCGCTGCGAAAGGTGATCTCCGCTGGCGTCGACAGGCCGGCGATGTGTTCTTCGACGCGCACGGTCGTGTCGTGTTGCCGCAGCGCGGCGGCGCGCGTGCGCTCAACCGTGGCGATGACGATCACGTCGCTCTGGCTGACCAGATCGATGAGGCGCCCGCGCATCTGCGGCAGGTGCGCTGTCGCAGGCGCGACGCTGCCGAGCAGCAGGCCGAGCAGGACCAGCAGGCGGCGCGCTCCGACGCCTGTCCCGACGATCGAAACGAATTGCCGGGCAACGCCCGGTGACCGCTGCGGTTGGAGGCTCATGGCAACCCCAGCGTGCGCTGGCATGCGGCGTTGGCCGCCAGCTCGTCCTCGCGGCCGAGCAGGCGGAGCGCGTAGCAGGTCGAGGTCGCGGCGATGTCGAGGCCGATCGAGAGCCCCTCGTGATAGTGCGACGGCACCATGCGACGCGGGATGGCGGGATCGAACGATTGTCCCTGGCAGGGGTCGTCGGCTTCCTCGAACAGACCCGGGGCCGGGAAGAAATCGTAGCCGGGCACGATGTAGCCGAACTCGTCCGGCGACAGGCCGAGCAGGAACCGGTACGGCGCGCGCATGGCGTTGCGGATCGACGGCTCGTAGGGCTCGCCGGTGTGGGCGGCCGGACAGTCGGTGCGATGGAACTCCTCGGTGCCGTAGAAGAGCTCGGGGAAGATCTCGCCGGGGGCGGTGATCATCTCGACCAGCGGTGCGGCCTGCGCTCCGAGGAGGCGCACCAGGTACTGCTCGACCGGGGCGCAGAAGACGGCGCCGGGCGGGCAGTTGGCGAGGTCGAAGGCCACCGGGTCGGTGTCCAGCACGCCGAGTCGGGCGCCGAGCGAGAAAATGAGGTTGGTGCCGGTGACGTGGTAGTCCGCCCGTGCCACCTCGACGTCGGCGACGGCGAGCGCTTCGCCCGCGCCGAGCGCGCTCACCACCGCGCCGCCGACGAGCTCGCCGATCTGCTCGGTGCGCGCGAACCCCAGGTCGTCGCGGCGGTCGAACTCGTTGCTGCCGTCGTCGGCGTGCGGACTGGCGCCGCCGACGCAGGTGTCGCCGACGATCTCGGCGGCGCCGAGGTCGCCGGTGAAGTAGACCGCCGTGCCGCCCAGGTCGCGCTCGACGCGGTTGCGGATGTAGTGGACGAAGTCGGAGCTCACGGCGGTGTTCTGGTCCTCGAGCGATTCGGGGTGCGTGCTCCAGTTGACCAGGGTGGCGACTGTGGCGCCGGCGCCGTCGACGAACTGCAGGGCGCGCAGCTCGGCGTCGAAGAAGAACGGCGGCCGGCAGCGGGTGCGCACCTGCAGCCCGCGCAGATCGGGTGAGCGCATCGGATCGGTCGTCGCGGCCGTCACCCGCACCGGCTGCAGCGCCGCGGGCGCCGCCGCGGCGTTGATGGCCTTGGCGATCTGGCGGTCGACGAACTGCAGATAGCGGGGGAACTTGCCGTCGGTCGCCTCGTCGACGCCCCACAGGCCGAGGGTGTCGGGCCCTTCGTGCGAGTGCGTGCTGCTGAAGATGATCTGATCGATGCCGAGGGTGGGATCGACGAGCGCCCGCGCGTGCGCGAAGCCGGCGTAGAGGCCCTGCGCGACGACGCCGACGAAATCGACGCTGACCAGCGCGACCGTGTGGGTCGGACCCTGGAGCACCAGCACGCGGGCCCAGAGGTCGTCGTGGCAGCTGGTGGCGATGCGGTCGTTGCCGAAGCCGGCGAGGAAGATGCCGTCGTACTTCTCGGCCGAGCGCGGATCGAGCGCGGTGTTGGCCGGGTCGTCGATGAACGGCTCGCCATCGTCCCAGCGGCCGTTGCCGTCGACGTCGGTGAACTCCTCGCCCCAGACGCCGCTCGCCGTGATCGGACCGTCGTAGTCGGGGTTGGGGCCGCAGGGGCTCAGGCGCAGCGCGGCGACGCCGACACGCAACGGGCTGGTCGGTACCGTGGTGGGGCTGAGCGTCGGTGTCGGGCTCGGTTCGACTGTGGCGCTGGCGGTTGCGCTCGGGCTCGGAACACGCGTCGCGGTGATGGTCGGCGGCGCGGTCGCGGTGGCGGTGGGGGCGGCGGTCGATGTCGCGGTCGGCGTCGCGGTCGGCCGCGGCGACCCGTCGTCATCCCCACACGCCGCCAGGCCAACCAGGAGCGCGAGCAGCAGCAGCGAGCGAGACGCTGGAACAATGCGCGACATGAAGATCCCCCCTGAATCGCGACGATACAAGCTCGGTGCGTTTGAGGACAGCGAATGCGGTGCGCGATCGAAGAGCGGGCGGGCCGCCCGCGCTTGTATCTCCCAGCGCAACCCCTGATCGCGAGCCGCGGTGCGATCGTTGCGCGAGTGGCAGGAGGCTCAGCCCTGGGAGCGCAGGCGGCCCGCCCGTTCTTCGATCGCTTTCCACCGGCCGGCGCGATGGTCTAGATGATTGAGCCGAGATGGTCACCCCTGCGGAAGTGGCACGGATCCAGCGCGAACGGGATCTGTACCTCCAGATGCTGAACCTCGGCCGCCAGGGCGAGATCGAGCCGTTTCTCGATGAGGCCCTGCGCCTGGTGGTCGAGGTGGTCGGCACGCACCAGGGCTATCTCGAGCTCTATGACGACGAGGACCCCGGCGCCGCGCGGCGCTGGTGGATCGCGCACGGCTTCAGCGATGAGGAGCTGCGCGACGTGCGCACCGCGATCTCGAAGGGGATCATCGCCGAGGCCGTCGCCACCGGCGAGACGATCGTCTCGCAGTCCGCCCTGCTCGACGAGCGCTTCAAACAGCGCGAGAGCGTCATCGAGGCGCGCATCGGCGCCGTGCTCTGCACGCCGATCGGCGAGGACCCGCCGCGCGGCGTGCTCTACCTGCAGGGGCGCCAGGGTGCGGTCTCCTTCTCGGAGGAGGATCGCGAGCGGGCCGAGCTGTTCGCCGACAACCTGGCCCCGCTGGTCGACCGCGTCCTCGCCGGCCGGCGCCTGCGGGAGCGCGAGAATCCGATCTGGCGCCTGCGCGAGCGGCTCTACGTCAACGACGTGGTCGGCAGCAGCCCGGCGCTGGCGGCGGTGCTGCAACAGATCGGTGTGGTGGCGCCGCTCGACGTGACCGTCCTGCTCACCGGCGACAACGGCACCGGCAAGAGCATGATCGCGCGCGTCATCCACGACAACGGCCCGCGCGCCAGCCGCCCGTTCGTCGAGGTGAGCTGCGCGGCGCTGCCGGAGAACTTGTTCGAGAGCGAGCTGTTCGGCGCGCTGCCCGGTGCCCACTCGACCGCGGTGCGCAAGATCGAGGGCAAGGTGGCGGCGGCGGAATCGGGGACACTGTTCCTCGACGAGATCGGCGACCTGCCGCTCGGCTCGCAGGCCAAGCTGCTGCAGCTGCTCGAGTCGCGGCAGTACTTTCCGCTCGGCGCCGCGCAGCCGGTGGTCGCCGACGTGCGCCTGATCGCCGCCACCAACGTCGATCTCAAGCAGGCCGTCGCCGAGCGCCGCTTCCGCGAGGACCTCTTCTACCGCCTGCAGGTGATGCCGATGCGCGTCCCACCGCTGGCTGAGCGCCGGCAGGACGTGCGCGAGCTGGCGATCCACGCCTGCCGCCGCGCCTGCGAACGGCACAAGCTGCCGCACCTCGAGCTGTCGCGCAACGCGCTGCGCGCCATGGAGTCGGCCGAATGGCCGGGCAACGTGCGCGAGCTCGAACATCGCGTCGAGGCGGCGGTCATCCGCGCCGCCAGCGAAGCGGTGGCCGTGGTCGAATCGCGCCACGTCTTTCCGGAGCGCGCCGCCGCCTCCGCCGAGCCGCGCGAGCGGACCTTCCAGGAGGCCACCCGCGACTTCCAGGCCGCCCTGCTGCGCACGACGCTGGAAGAGACAGGGTGGAACGTCGTCGAAGCGGCGCGGCGCCTCGATCTCGCTCGCTCGCATGTGTACAACCTGATCCGCGCCTTCGGGCTCGAGCGCACGCGCACGTAGCGGATATCGGACGGCGCAGATCGGCCTGGAGGGCGCCGGTCCCTCGGCGCCGGG
>JBOHWA010000317.1:0-4024 GCA_050735855.1 Binatia bacterium | reverse complement strand
CCGCCAGGCCGCGGCGCTGGTCAGCGCCAGTGCGGGGGCAGCGCGCGCGGCGGCGTGATCGCCGCGGACGTGTTTTTCAACGCAGAGGACGCAGAGGGTCGGATGAGGGCCGAGAACAGAGGTCTGGATCCGGAGCTCCGAGGATCCGCGAATCCGGACAGGTGCCCCGGCCGGTGAGCGCTCTGCGAACCGCTGCGATCTCTGCGCTAAAAAACAACCCCAACCCCATGACCGCCGCCGACTATGCCGCCCTCTTCGAGAACCAGCGCCGCCACGTCTGGGGGCTCTGCTACCGCATGACCGGCAACGCGGCCGACGCCGACGAGCTCGTGCAGGAGACCTTTCTGCGCGCCATCGAGCGGCCGCCGGCGCGCACCGAGGACCCCTGGCGGCCGTGGCTGGTACGGGTCGCCATGAATCTCGCCCGCGACCTGCTGCGCCGCCGCCGCCGCATGGGCTATCGCGGCACCTGGCTGCCGTCGCCGATCGAGACCGAAGGCGACGCCTTGCCCGCCTACGAGCTGCCCGCCGACTCGGGCAGCCCGACCGAGGGGCGCTACGATCTGCTCGAGAGCGTGTCGTTCGCCTTCCTGCTGGCGCTCGAGGCGCTCGGCCCGCAGCAGCGCGCCGTGCTCCTGCTGCGCGACGTGTTCGACTACTCGGTGCGCGAAGCCGCCGAGGCGCTCGGCCTGAGCGAGCCCAACGTCAAGACCACGCATCACCGGGCGCGCAAGGCGATGCAGGCCTACGAGCGCCGGCGCTGCATCCCGACGCGCGATCTGCAGGGCCGCACGCGCGCGGCGCTGGAGCGCTTTCTCGCCGCGCTCGGCAGCCAGGACGGCGCCGCGCTGGAGGCGATGCTCGCCGACGACGTGCGCAGCTGGAGCGACGGCGGCGAGTTCGCCGCGGCGCACAATGTCGTCAGCGGCCGGGGGCGTGTCCTGCGCCTCATCGCTGGCCTGACCAGACACCGGCCGCCGCAGGCGGTCGAGGTGCGTTCGATCAACGGCCTGCCGGCCGTGCTCCTCGACTGGGGCGGGGCGGGCCGTCGCACCGCGCCGCGCGGCGTCCTGCGCCTCGATGTCGACGCGGACGGCCGCATCACCGCCCTGCATACCGTCCTCGCCTCCCGCAAGCTGACGGCGGTGCACTTCTCGAGAGTGGAGGAATAGCGGGGGCCTCGCCCTCCCGTCGTGTCTCCGCAGTCGATCTGTTGTCCCGGGGCGGGGTGCTCGTCGCCAGCTTTGCCCAGCAAGGAAAGACAAACCACGGATTGCGCGGAGACGAGCCGATTACCCGGGAATTTCTCCGGGTTCCCTCCGTGAAATCCGTCAATCCGCGCGATCCGTGGTCGGCTTCGCCTTGTTGGGCAAAGCCGTCGTCGCCAGCGCGGCGCCGACAAGCGGCGCCCTCGCCGGGGGGGAAGGTCGGGGCTAGAACTCCTCCGCCGTGACGCCGAAGCTGGCCGAGACGAAGGCGTAGTCGGCGCCCGTTTCGGCCAGGCGCTGCACGCTGTCGGGCAACATGCCCGGCGGCTGCTCGAAGACCAGCACGGCGGTCTGCTGCTGCGCGGCCGGATCGAGCACCATGAAGACCGTGTAGCTGGCGCCGTTGTCGACCGGTGGCTCCAGGATGGACCAGGCGCCGGAGCCGCTCGCGTCGATGGCGCGCACGGCGACGCGATAGCTGACGCGGTCGTCGAATCCGACCGGTGCGAAGCTGAACTCGAACAGGCACGGCCCGCCCGGAGCCGTGATGATGCAATTGGCGGCGTCGCCGGGGGAGAGGTTGGTGTCGACCTGCGGCGCGGCCGGCACCACCGTCGGCGTCGGGGTGTCGGTGGCTTGGCGAAGCGTCGGCGTCGGGGTCATGGTGGTATCGACCGGCGGCGTCGGGGTATCGGAGCCTTGTCCGGTTGGCGTGGGCGTCGTCGTCTGTGGCTCGGGCAGCGTCGGTGTCGGCGTCGCCGTCTGGAGGATGCTGCCGGTCGGCGTTGTGATCGGTGACGGCTGGCCGCCGGCGGCGCAGATCGTCAGCCCCTCGTTGACCTCGCAGCCATTCGCATCGAGCGCCTCGTCGATGGCGCGGTCCTCGCGCAGCTGCAGCTCGAAACCGCTCGAGCCACTGCCCCCGCAGCCGAACAGGAACGCGCAGGCCAGCGCCAGCCAGCACAGGCGCGGCGCCGCGCGGTGCATGGGCTGGATCTCGGGTCGGCTCGTGCAGTGCATCGTTCCTCCGGTCAGAACGGCGTCGCGGTCACCAGGATATTGAGGAAGCGGCTCGCCGCGCTGGCATCGCCGGCGAACTCCTCGGTCAACGCGCGCACGGCCGCGTCGAGCCGCTGGTGGAATTCGGGCAGGCGCGCGGCGTCGATGTTCAGGTAGTGGTTGCGCAGGTAGGTGCCGGTATCGAGATCGGGCAACGCCAGGCGGTCGAGCAGCCCCTTGGCAAACAACGTGCAGAACTCGATCGCCAGGGCCTGCCGCTCCTCGATGGTCTGCGGCACGAAGTGGCGGCCGCGGCGGCGCACCTTGGCGCCCTTGATCTCGACCAGCTCGCGCTCGGTGAGCGTGCGCTCGACCTGCTTGGCGAGGGCGTCGGAGACCGTCGCCGGCGCCGCGCGCCGCCCGGGCATCGAGCGAAACGCCTTGCGCCAGGTGGCCAGCGTCACCCAGCTCGCGTCGTCGGGCAGGGCGGCGATCGCCTGGCTGACCAACACCGCCAGCTCGGCGTCCTCGACCCCCGAGACCGCGCGCGGCGCGTGCAGCACGCGGCGCAGCTCCTTGCCGAAAGCGTAGATCATGCGGTCGCGCCAGAGCAGGGCCAGCAGCTCGTGCGGATCCTGCTTGCGCAGCGACGCCAGGCGCCGCACCAGCGGCTCGCTGGGGAAGCGCTTGCCCTTCTCGATGTAGCCCAGCATCACCGGGTCGACGCTGTCGCCGAGCGCCTCGGCGGCAAAGCGGCGCAAGGTGTAGTCGCGTCCCATGAGGACGCGCGTCTCGTAGAAGACGTCCTTGATCCCGATGCGCGCCGGCCGCTCCACCATGCGCTCGACCCTATCCAAAGAAAAATTGATTGACAAGCTAACAAGTCTTGTTTAGTGAAGCGACGTGGCGCTTGGATTTCGGGGCCGTTGGCGAGAGGGAGGATCGATGGCACAGCACGGACGATTGGCAGCAGCGATCATGGCGCTGGCGGCGCTCGCCGGCGGTTTGGCCGGCTGTGGCGACGATGACATCGACCTGGGCGGCGCGACGCCGACGGCGACGGCGACCCGGACCGCGACCACGGCGCCGACGGCCACCCGCACCCCGACCGTCCAGGCAGTGGCGCAGGTCGCCGGTCTGATCGTGGTGGCGCGCGAGGTCGGCTCGGGCGAGAACGACGGCCTCAAGCAACTGCCGCCCGAGAGCTTGCCGCCGGTCGGCCGGGGCTTCGACCGCAGTCTGGGCAACGCCGACTGGTCGGTCGGCGACGGCACCCTGCACGGCACGACGACCGACGACGGACGCTTCTCGATCACCGGCCTGAGCCCGGGACGCCACATCGTGCGGGTCACCAAGACGGTCGACGGCAACCTGCTCGAGCTCGCGGTGCCCATCATCGTCGGCGACGACGGGGCGGCCGAGGTGGTGGCCGAGGTGTCCTGGGGCCTGGTGCGCTCGACCTCGACGTACACGCAGGGCGGCGCAGCCCATCGTGCGGTCTTCGCGCCGAACGGTGCCCACCTGGTGGCGCGCGGCGTCCAGCTGATCGAGTTTGGCGACGGCTCGCGCACGCTGGTCGACAGCGACGGCGACGGCCGCTTCGATCCGCAGAGCGGCGGCTGCACCGCGCTCTACAGCTGCGACGCGAGCGGCGGCTGCGGCGACCCGGAGACCGTCTGTGTCTGCCTGCCGAGCTGTCCGGGGTGTGCCGATTGCCCGCAGCGCGCCTGCGTGGCGCGCAACTACTTCCATACGCCCGAGTGCGGACCCGACGGGTTGTGCAAGCCCTTTCCTTACTCCTGCAGCGACGGCGGCGG
>JBOHWA010000316.1:0-13693 GCA_050735855.1 Binatia bacterium | reverse complement strand
GCGCCGGGCCCTCGGCGCCGGGGGTTGCGGGGGGGGGGTCAGCGGATCGAGATCTCGCCCGGCATCAGCGTGAGGACGCTCCCGGCCGGGAAGCGCCACGCGGAGGTGGCGCGGCGCAGCGTGCTCCACCAGGCGGGCGGCTCGCCCAGCAGGCGGGTGCCGAGCAGCTCGCCGAGGCGCTCGACCAGGCCGCGCTGGCGCGGGTAGAAGACCAGCTCGACCTTGTCCGCGACCGGAATCTCGACCGCCGCCTTGGCCGCGTTGATGGCGGCGAAGAAGCCGCCGAGCTCGTCTACCAGGCCCTGCTCGACCGCCTGGGCGCCGGTCCAGACGCGGCCGCGGCCGACCTCGTTGACCTGCGCCTTGTCGAGGCCGCGGCCGGCGGCGACCCGGTCGAGGAACAGGTCGTAGATGGCATCCATGCTGGCCGTCACGCGCTCCAGCTCCGCCGGGCCGAAGCTCTGCGTCACCGACATCATCGACGCCATCTCGCCGCGCTCGATCTCCACCGCGTTGATGCCGAGGTTGTGCAGCAGCCCGTCGATGTTCGGCTTGGCCAGCACGACGCCGATCGAGCCAGTCATCGTCCCCGGCAGCGCCAGGATGCGGCTGGCGCCCGCGGCGACGTAGTAGCCGCCCGAGGCGGCGACATCGGACATCGAAACGATCACCGGCTTGGCCTGGCGCGCCTGCTGCGAGGCGCGCCAGATGAGGTCCGACGCCAGCGCCGAGCCGCCCGGGCTGTCGACGCGGAAGACGATGGCGTCGATGCTGTCGTCGCCGGCGGCCTCGGCGAAGGCCTCGGCGAGCGTGTCGGCGCCCATGTTGCTCTCGCCGTCCATCGGGCTCGATTGGCTCTCGCCCGTGGTCACCGGGCCGACGCCATACACCACCGCGATGCGCCCGTGCGGCTCGACCGTCAGCGGCAGCGGGCGGCGCTGGTGCTCGTACTCCTCGGCGGCGAGGAACTTGCCGTCGGCGCCGAGCAACTCGCCGCGCAGCTCGTCGAGGAACTGCGCCCCGTCGATCAGTCCCGCCGCCTGTAGCTCGGCCGGCGTCGCCGGGGCGGTGTCGATCGCGGCGATGACGGCGGTGCGCGCCAGGCCGCGCTGCGCGGCGACGCCGTCGACCAGCTGGCCGTAGACGCTGTCGAGGATCGAGTTGGTCATCTCGCGGTGGTGCGGCGACATCTCCTTGTTCGCCAGCATGTCGCCGAAGGTCTTGTACTCGCGGATCTTGAGCACCTGCATGTCGACGTCGAGCTTGTCCCAGACGCCGCCGAGGAAGATGAACTGCGCCAGCAGCCCGGTCACCGGCGCCGCCGCGCCGGGCGGCACCAGCACCTTCTCCGCGGCACTGGCGACGTAGTACTCGAGCGTGCCGCCGCTCAGCTCGAGCTCCAGGTAGGCGCGCAACGGCTTGCCCGACTCGCGAAAGGTGAGCAGCGCGGCGCGGATCTCCTCCGCCTTGGCCCAGCCGATCGCCAGGGGACGGACGCGCACCACCAGGCCGGCGACGCGCGGATCCTCGCCGGCGTCGCGGATCAAAAGCAGCAGATCGAGCAGCGACATGGCGGGGCGTCCGAAGGCGCGCGCCAGCAGGTCGTTCGACGTCTCTTCGCCGTATGCCCCACCGAGGTCGAGCAACACCACGCTGCCCTGCGCGACGCTGGCGCGATGCAGGAACGAGCGCACTGCCAGGACGCCAACGCCGAGCAGGACGAGCAGAATGAGCAGCCGGCGGCGCCAGCGAACGGGTTTGTCAGCCATTGACGATCACCTCTGGGATCCTCCTCGCATAGCGCATTCGCAGCGGCGCGCCCATCCGCCAGCGCCCGATTCGCTACGGCGCGCTGGGGAAAACTTCTCCCGAACGTCGTGCCGGCGTCACGCCGGCGTAACCTGCCCCTGATAGGCATCGAGCATTCGAACAACTCGGGTGCTCACAGCGGCGGGAATCTCTCCGCCGCTGCAGCCAGGGGAGGTCTTCATGCTGCGAATGCTGATGCCGATGTCGGCGTGCCGGATCCGTAGGGTTGGCGTGCTGGCGGCGCTCCTCTGCAGTGCACACGCCGCGCTGGCAGTCGACCAGCCGATTCCGGGCAAGGTGGCCGTGGTCAAACCAAGCAAGCTGGCGAAGTTCGTCGCCAAGAGCGACGCGTTCCCGCTTCCCGGCGGCCCGACCGACCCGACGGTGCAAGGTGCGCAGATCCGTTTCTTCGACTTGAACACGCTCGGTGCCGGCGATTTCGTGCACTCCCTACCAGCGGGCGGCTGGACGGCTCTGGGCAATCCACCAGGGTCGGGCGGGTACAAGTACAAGGGCAGCAACGTCGGGGACGCGACCTGCAAGGTCGTCCTGATCAAGAGCAAGGTCATCAAGGCCGTGTGCAAGAGCGAGGCGATTCCGCTCAACCCTCCGTTCCTTGGCCCAGAAGCGATCGTGGTCGGATTTCCCAACCTCTCGCCGGCGGCCGCGCTGCGCTATTGCGCCGAGTTCCCCAACCTCGTGCCGCCCGCCACGAAGAACGACACGAAGGGGTTCAAGTCGAAGGATGCACCAGTACCTGCGGCCTGTTCGGCACCGTTCGCGACGCCGACGGTAACCAGTACCCGGAGCCAGACGGCCACCGCAAGCGCGACCAACACCGCAACCGCCACACTCACCTTCACCGTCACGTCGACCCCGGCCGACACGGCAACGGTGACTCCGACGCGCACGTCGACGGCCACGCGCACCAGCACCGCGACGCAGACGGCGACCGCCACCTCGACGCTGACC
The DNA here is from genome assembly GCA_050735855.1 of Binatia bacterium. Taxonomy (GTDB): domain Bacteria; phylum Desulfobacterota; class Binatia; order HRBIN30; family CADEER01; genus JBOHWA01. The sequence goes on along the minus strand of JBOHWA010000316.1, from coordinate 10,912 downwards.
CGAACGCCGACCCAGACTCCAACCGAGACGGCGACGCCGCTCGGCGGCATCCCGACGCCGACGGCCACTCCGACGCAGACGCTCTCCCCGACCGCCGGAGCCTTCGTCTGCGGCAACCGGGTCTTGCAGCCCGGCGAGAGCTGCGCCAGCTGCCCGGCCGACTGCGTCATCGGCCCGTGCGCTGCGACGGCGCCGACCAGCGCCTTCGTCGTCGACCTCTTGCAACCGCTCGGCTTCGCGCCGACGACGGCGCAGGTGCTGCTGGGCTACAACAGCACGCGCTTGAGCATCCCCGGCACCGGCAACGTCGCCAGCGTGCAAGCCCGCATCGTGGCGCCGCCACCGCTCCCGTCGTCCTTCTCGCGCAACGACCTGGACTACGCCGTGCGCGTCCTGGTGTCGCGCAATACGCCGCTGGGCATGCTGTTCACCGCGACGTTCGACCGCTGTACAGGTCAGCCCGCCCCGACGCTGGCTGACCTGGCCTGCACGGTCGAGACCTGCTCCCAGGCCGGCTCGCCGGTGCCGGGCTGCACCTGCACCGTGCGGCTGCCCTGAACCGAACGAGTTCCGGGCGGGATGCGTGGCGCGCCGGGCCGGGCCGCCGCGCATCTCGCTGCCGGCGGCACGGCACGGGCGCTTCGCTTCCCACCCGCCGCCGTGCCGCCGGTTACTTGTCCGGCGTTGGCGCGAGCGTCGGCGGCGCCGCCAGTTGTTCCTCGGCGACGCAGCGTAGCTGCGAGCTCTGGTCGAGCATCGCTTCCGATCCCATCATCGCGCTGTCCTGCAGCGCGACATCGCGGAAGGCCTCGCAATCACCGCCGGACGAGAACTGCCGCACCTTCTTGAACTGCGTGATCGGCGGCAGGTTGCTGCCCGGCTCGGTGAGACGCACGTCCTTCGCCGGTATCTGCACCAGCCACCACGCCCCGGCCAGCACCGCGCCGCGGCTCAGCGCACGTTTCAGTGACATTCGACCTCCACGGGATCGTCGCGGCGACGCGCGCTGGCGCACCGGCTACGATGCCGCGTCCGCCCCTGGGGCGGCAGGCGCCGCCTCGCCGCCACCGAGCTTTTCGCCCAGCGGCGCAATCGTCACCGCGCCGCCGGCGCGTGCCTGGTCCATCACGGTCACGACGTAGCCGTACTCGACGTCATCCGCCGCGTCGAAGAACAGCACGTGGTCGTCACGCGCCGCAAACATACGGCGCAGGCGCGGCGGCACTTCCTCCAAGGTCAGCGTGACCCCGTTGACGTTGATCGCCTTGTCGGCGCCGATGCGCAGCACCAGCGGCGGGTTGGGATCCTGCTGTTGCGGCTCCTCGATCTCCTTCTTCTCCTGCTTCGGCGTGTGCACCCAGAGCCGCTTGTTCAGCGCCGGAGTGATGACGATGAAGATGATCAGGAGCACGAGCACGACGTCGACCAGCGGGGTGACGTTCATGTTCGGAGTCAGGTGGCGACGGTCTCCGCCGCCCCCGCCGACGTTCATTGCCATGCGATCAATCTCCCGCCGGCGGTGGCGCGCCAGGGGGCACGGCTGCCGGCATCGCTGCGATTGGTGGCGCGACGTCACCGTCTGCGGGGGCGCCCGCTGCCGGCACCGCATCGCCGCCCACCGCCGCGTCGGCGGCGCCTTCGGCGCCCTCCGGCGGACTGGTGTGTGGGACGCCCGGTTGATTGCCGGCTCGATGCCCGACACCCAGATTGGTGCCCGGAAAACCAATTTCGCGCAGCCGCGCGAAGACGTCGCGCACTTTGCTGTAGGGCGCGGCCGTATCGGCGCGAAGCGAGAGGCGCCGTTGCGGTTCCTCTTCTCGAACCTTCTGCAGGAACTGCACGGCGGAGTCGATATCGTACTGCGTCGTCTCGATATAGAGCGTACCGTCCCGCGTCATCGAGATCGTCAGCGGCTCCTTCGCCCCTTCGACTTCGGGATCGGGATTGAACATGCCAGGCAGCGTGACGTCGATGTCCTGATCCATGTGCGGCGCGACGACCATGAAGATGATCAGGAGCACGAGCACGACATCAACGAGCGGCGTCACATTGATTTCGGGTGCGACGCGCGAGGTGCGCCGCCGCGCACCCGAGGCGAGGTTGCTCATGCAGGTTCCATGGCTGCCCGGGCGCGCTTGGCCGTCGTCTCGGGCGCACTGACGACACTGACCAGCGGAGGACGGTGACCGGCACTGGCGACCTCGATTTCGCGTTCCATCCAGGTTTCCGCGAGATCGAGCAGCTCACCCGTCGAGTTGTTGAGCAACGTCTCCTCGCGCACGACCAGACCGTTGAGGTAGTTGAAGCCCAGCACCGACGGAATGGCCACCGCCAAACCGAACGCCGTCTCGATCAGTGCCTCACTGATACCGGCAGAGACCGAAGCGAGGCCGCCCGACCCCGTCGAGGCGATGCCCTGGAAGGCGGTGATGATGCCCAGCACCGTGCCGAGCAGGCCGACGAACGGCGCCACCGATCCGATGGTGGCGAGCGCGTTCATGCCGCGGCGCAGGTCTTCTCCCACGTCCTCCAGATAGCGCGTGATCTGACGCCGGGTGCGCTCGACCGGAGGGATGGCAGACACATCGGCCGTTTCCCGCGCATGTATGAAGGCGGCCACGCCCTTGCGCACGACGCGCGCCAGATAGCTGTGCTTGGTGAACTTGCCGGCCTGCTCGAGCACCTCGGTCAAATCGCCCTTCGGCAGGGCCTCGGCGACGGTGGCCGCGAAGCGCCGGCTGTGTGCATGCGAGCGCCGAAAGGTGATCAGACGCTCGAAGAACACCGTCAGCGAGACGAGGCCCATGAGCAGCAGGATCGCCGCGACGGCGAGCGCTGGCGGGCCCATGTGGGTGATCATTTCAATCCAACTAAATTCCATCGTGCCCTCCGCTGAGATTGTCCGCGTGCCGCCTCAGCCAGTCGCGGTTTCGAGCTTGAACGGGATCTGGATGATCCGGAACACCGAGATCGGGTTGCCGTTGAACACCGCCGGTTCGTAGCGCCACTTCTTGACGGTCGCGACTGCCGTTTTGGTGAAGGGGTCTTGGCCGCGCACCACGGTGACGTCCCCAACGGTCCCGTCCGCGTTGATCACGACCTTGAGAATGATCAGCCCAGCGCGTTGTTCTGTCAGTGCGATAGCCGGATAGACCGGCTTGCGGTTGCGCCGCGACGGCTTGGGCGGCTCGGCGCCCTCGGGCAGCTCGATCGGGCCGAGTGCCCCGCCGGCGTCCCCGCCCGCCATGCCACCTTCGAGTCCCGCGACGTCACCGGTCCCATCGCCGTAGACCGAGATCCCCTTGTCGAGACTGGCATCGACTTCCTGCGGCACCGCCAGAGGCATCTCCGTCGGCGCAAGCAGTTCCTTGGGCGGTGGCGGGGCATCGAGGCGATTGACCTTCATGTCCTTCGGGATGACCGGTGCAGCCGCCGGCGGCGCCACCTTCGGAGGCTGTTTGACCTCCACCTTGGGTGGCGGCGGTGGGGGCGGCTCCTTGATCACCGTTTCGACGAACTTCACCTCGACCGTCTTCTCCTGCACGATGCGTTTGGTGGCCGTCCCGACGGTGATGAGCACCAGCACGAGCACGACGTAGACGATCGACGAGGTGCCGAACGCCGCCATCCAATGGTGTGGCCCTTCGTGCTGCGCCCGACCGAAGTGCGAGAACTCGTCGAGATCGAAGTCTGGATCGAGTCCGACGCCGGTCGCCGGCCGCTTCCGATTCGGTGCGACAGATCTCATTGTGCCGCCACCCGGTGTCCGGCAGGTTGCGCGGCGGCGTCGCACGCCGGCCAGAACAAGGACACCGATGTCCCCTGGTCGACTTCGCTCTGAATGCGCATGATGGCGCCGTGCGCCCGGGCGATGTGCTTCACCAGAGCCAGGCCGAGGCCGCTGCCGCCGCGCTCACGCGAGCGGGCCTTGTCGACCCGGAAGAAGCGCTCCGATAGGCGGTCCATGTCGGATGGGGGCACGCCGATCCCCGTGTCCGCGACGCAGAATTGCAGCCATTCGAGCCGCTGCCCGCTCGCCCCGCCTGCCTCGGCGGCGGCACTGACGCTGACCCGACCGCCGTGTGGCGTGAAGCTGATCGCGTTGTCGATCAATCGAACCATCGCCTGCAGCAACAGATCGCGGTCGGCGTTCGCATCGGGCGTATCGCCCGCGACCGCGAGGTCGATCGTCACCTCGGCCGCGCGGGCGCGATCCCGGCAGGCATCGACGGCGGCGCGCAGAATCGGCTCGACCGCGACCGCCCGTCGGCGCACGTCGATGCCGCCCTGCTCGAGCTCTGACAGGCGCCCCAGGTCGTCGACCAATCGCGCCAGCCGCTGGACATGCTGCTCGATCATCTCGACGAAGCGGCGCGCGCGGCGCGCGTCGGCCAGCGCCCCGCCGAGCAACGTCGCGCTGCACGCCTGAATCGCCGCAAGCGGCGTCCGCACCTCGTGGGACAGGCTGGCGGCGAAGTCACGCCGCATCGCGTCGAGACGCTCGACCTCGGGCGCGTCGTGCAAGGTGAGCAGGATGTCGTCGCCCGCGTCCGACGCGGCCGGGACGCGCAGCGCACCGACCTCCAGCAACCGCCCATTCATCGTCGGCAACAATCGGCCGGAGAAGGTCTCCGATCGATCGGCCGCCAACTGAGCGACCAGCTCGACGAGCGCGGCCAGTTCTGGGGCGTTCGGCAGCGGCTCCCCAATGTGGAGACTGCCGGCGGGAAGGCCCAGTAGCCATTCGGCGGGAGGGTTGTACACCACCACGTTTCCGTCGGAATCGATGATCACGAGTCCTTCCGCCATCGCCGCTCGCTGCCCGCCGGAGCGAAGCCGGAAAGACTGGACCGGGGGGACTTCCTCACGACTTTTGTAGCAGACCAATTGTTACAGCTTCTTTGCAGGCATATGACGAGATCGTGACCTGCGTGGCCGGACGCGGCCTCTTGTGCCTCAATCGGCACGGCTGAACGCGATGAACTTGTGCGCACCCTCGACCTTGGCGATCCAGCCGGTGACCAGCTCGTAGTCCTGCCCCTTCTCGTCCCACACCGTGAGATCGACGCCGCCGTACGCTGTGTACCAGGCGAATTCGCGTACCGGCTCGGTGAGCTGCAGCTGGCGTCGGACGTAGTGACGGCCGCCGTGCTCGTTGACGAGCGATTCGATCGTATAGCGACTGCGCGTGTTGAGCATGCCCCAGAACACCTCGTTGGCCTTCTCGAAGGTCTGCAGGGGCGGCTCCCCCTTCTTGACCTGGCCGGGCACGATGATGCGGGTGTATTCCTCTTTCGTCAGCCGCAGCCGTTCCAGCGCCGCCAGGTCCTTGCGCTCCACGGCGGCAAGGAACTCATCGAGCAGGATGTCGATCGACGGCGCCCCGCCGCTCAGCGTGATCGGCGGGCCGCCGAGACCGCTGACGCTCCTACCCGCAGCGCCGGAAGTCTCCGCACCTGGATCCGGTTGGTCGGCGAGCGCCGGCAGGCACAGCACGAGTGCAGCGAGGGCAGCGACCGCCAGCCGCGCGCGGATCTGAGCAGCGATGTTCACGTCTAACTCCTCCTCCGAAATACCTTCGCGATGGTCAGAAACAGGAGGGGGCGGCCGTATGGCCACCCCCTCCGTCTTCCTTTGTGGCAATTGGCCTCAGGGCACGCCGATCAGTTGGTGGCGAACTCTGCCCAGGGCTTGCTGATCCAGTCGCACTGGGTGGCAGTGCAGGCGGGAGCGCCGGGGTTGATCGCCCCCAGGTAGGCCGGGTTGCTGAACAGCGGATTGATCGTGCTGCAGGTCGCCGCCGCCGGTGCCGGGCCGACGATCGCCGGCTTCTCGTCCGGGACCGCGCGGCAGAAGCCCGCGACCGCACCCGTACAGCAGTTGAACGGTACGCCGGCACCGGTGCAGCCGGTGTTGTCGATGCCCGGAAACTGGTCGTTGACGCCGGGGTCGACCGTCGGGGCGACGGCGTTGGCGTTCACGACGCTGGGCAGCAGTGCGTAGAAGGAGGCGGTCGCCTGGCAGGCGCAGTCGCCGTCGATGGCGCCCGTGCAGGCTTGCTCGCCGGCGATCGTGCCGGACTTGGCCATTTCGGTGCCGATGACCGGCGGGACGGTCGAGCCGCAGTCGTACGCGATGCTGTTGCGGATGACCAGGTTGCCGGTCAGGGCGTCGGCGACTTCGTCCGCGTTGTTGTCGATGCACGCCAGGTTGGCCGTAGTCCGATCGCGGATCTCGATGCAGGAGTCCTCGAAGCCGGTGACGATCAGGTTGGCGAACTGGCCCGCGAGGCCACGGCGCATCAGAATGCCGGAGTCCGAGCCGACGTTGGCGGCCGGCTGGTTCTTGCCGCCGATCAGGGTCAGGTTGCACATCGTCGGTCTGGTGACCGGCGACGCGAGTTGGTCGAACTCGCTGTTGTCCGCCTCGATGCCGCGCGAATCGCGGCTCGGCGTGGTGTCGGTCAGCGTGCCGTCCTGCAGCATGAGGCCGAACTGCAATGAACCGGTGTAGCCGAGCTGGTAGTCGAAGCCGTCATCGCCGCAGCCCGAGGCGATCATGTTCTTGTGGTTGCTGGTGCCGCCGAACCACTCCAGGCAGTCGTCGTCGCCGACATTGGCCTGGATGAAGTTGAAGTTGGTCTGGGTGCCGAGACCGTTCATGGTCAGCAGGTTGAGCTCATTGTTCGTGGTGAAGTCGAGGCCGGCGAACTCGAAGCGGGTGAAGGTCATGAAGCCCGCGTTGTAGTCGTCCTCGCAGCCACCGAAGGAGAACGGCAGGCCTTCCGACTGGAAGGTGCAACCCGGCCCGTTGACCGTACCGTTGCCGTTGAAGACGACGCCGCCCCAGTCGCCCTTGGTACGGGAACCGGGCGCCGCCGTGCTGGTGAAGATGATCGGCGTCGAGGGCGAGCCGATCGCGTCGATGCGCGAGCCCTGCCCGAAGATCAGCGCGGCGGGATTGGAGGTGGTCGTGCCGGTCGCACCCTTGACGATGCTGCCCGGCGCAAAGCGCACCACGGTCGCCGGATCGCCCGGATCGGTCTCGACGCTCACCAAGCCGCCGAGGACGAGCGTGCAGTTGGCCGGGAAGGTGAAGTTCGAGTTGATGACGGTCGGCGCCGGCGTACCGAGCGTCACCGTCCCCGGGCACCCCGGGTAGTTCGGGCCGGGGCCCGTGCAGATGTCGTACAGCGGATCGCCGCCGGTGATGAAGGTATTGAGGGCGTCGACGTCGTTGCCGTCGACGACGCCATCCTCGAAGATGTCGCCGCAGTCGACGGCGTTGCCGGTGCCGCAGATGCCCGGCGGCGGCAGGGTCGGACATGAGCCGACCGCGCACTGCGCCAGGATGGCGGCATCGGTGGAGTTCACCGCGCCGCCACCGTCGTTGTTGAGGTTGCCGCACGCGGCGTAGGCGGCGCCACCGCTCACCATCGCCAGCGACAGCAGGCTGAGCGTCGTAGTCAGAAGTCTCTTCATTGGTGTCTCCCTTTCAAGTCACTGTGGGTGCGGAGGGTTCAGGGCACGCTGACAGAGCACGATGCCGCCGGAACCGCCGCGAAGGCCGCATCCGTCGCGCTGACCACCATGCAACCGAAGTCGGCCGCGGTGGCCGGGGCGCCGCACTGCTCGTAGGTCACCGTGAAGGCGACGCCCGGCGGAACGCCGGTGAAGCTCGGATCGCTGAGTTGGACACGCGCGGCGTAGTCGAGATCGCGCGGGTTGAGCGCGAAGACGCCCGAGGTGAAGGCGGCCAGCACCGGCGCCTGCACGCCGGTACCCGGGATGCGCAGGTCGGTGTCGTTGTAGGTCAGCAGCACGAGCCCGTCGATCAGCGCGACAGGCGACGCGATGGTGACCGTGGCGGTGCCCGTGCCGCTCACCGCACAGGCGGCGATCGTGCAGTCGCTCGGGCAGATATCGGCCCCGCCGACGCCAGTGTCGCCGGTGGTGTTGCCGTCGTCGCAGCTTTCGCCCGCGTCGATCTGGCCATTGCCGCACAGCGGCGTGCTGCACACGCCGTTGCCGAGGGTCAGGGCGATGTCGCAATCGGCAGCGTTCTCGGCCAGGCAGGCGAGATCCGACGCCAGGCCCGCGGTGGTGCCGCTGCCGGCCACGCCGCAGCTGCCGTAGCGCTGTGCCGTGCCGTAGATCGCCGCCGGCTGGGCGGCCTGCCCGATGGTCGCCGGGTCGGCGCAGCTGGTGAGCTTGTCATTCAACTTGGCCAGCGCCTTGGCGATCTTGTCGGTGGCCTTGGCGTCGGGGCAGGTGCCGCTGCCGGCCTTGATGACGGCGACGTTGCACTTTGCCAGCGCCTTCTCGATCGCGTCGAAGTACTTCGCCGTGCGCTTGCCGATGTCCTTCTGGCACTTCTGGATGTCCGAGTCGTCGCTCAGCGCGTTGAGCGACCCGTAGAAGGTGCCCATCAGGCTGTCGATCTTGGCGCGCGAGGCGCATTCGATGCAGGTCGTGACGTCGGCGACCGACGTCAGCGCGATCTCGCATGCGTCGTCGCCGGGGAGGCGACCGTTCAGGAAGGTCGGGCACTCATCCTGCGGCGTGCAGACGCCATCTTCCGGCCCAACGGCCAAGGGCGGGAACGAGCAATCCTCGATGTCGACACAACGGTTGCCGGCGCCGTTGCCGCCGACGCAGCGCGACACCTTGCCCGCGAAGCCGATGCTCGCCACCGTCTCACCGGCGCACCCGTCGTTGACCTTGTCCTCGAACTTCGACTTGGCCTTGTTGATCTTGTCCAACGCCTTGGCGTCCGGGCAGGGTCCCGGGATCTTGCCCTTCAGGACGGCTTCGCCGCACTTCTGCAGCGCCTTGGTGATCGCGCTGGTGTACTTCTGGCCGCGCTTCACCAGTTCCTGCTGGCAGCCCGACGTGTCGGCACTGGCGCCGACGGCGCTGATCATCAGCGCGGTGCCACTCACAATGAGGGCAGCGCCGATTTGACGGGAAAATCTATTGCGATACATTAAGTCCTCCTTACCGTGTGGCGGCCCGCAGGGGTCGCAATGACGGTGGGCCCCGCCGCGCACCGTTGGCGTCCAGTCAGGGGTGCGCGGTGGGTGAGTTTGTCTACTATTGCTCCAAGCCTCTCTGTTTCGCCTGCTCGTCTCCGCATCGTCCGCCCGCCGACGTCGACGATGCGCACCCCCCTCCTTTCTTCCGGCCGCACGTACTCAGGCCGGCAGCTCCTGCCCGTCCCCCACTTGGATTGCGCCGCTCACCACAGAGCGATCTGCGCTGCCAGTGGACCTCTTGGATACATCGCAGCATAGCGAGCGAAGATGACGCGGCGTTGTCGGCTGAATGAAGAGTCGTCGTCGGTGTCGTGACGGATTCGGTCCACCCCGTGCGCTGACTGGATCAGCGGCGGGCTCGATGGAGTGTTCTCGTCGCGATTGGATCAGAGGTCGTGTCTATCGGGCCGAGGTTACGGGATCTTTACGCCGCCGTGATCTCTCGATGATGCCGTGCGCTGGGTTTTGTCGGGCGCTGCGTCATGCGACTTGTCACGCAATGTTCAACCTCCCGTAATCGCGGCAAAACATTCCGCTGGTTTCATAGCCGCACGAGATCTCAGGGGAGTCGTCCCCATCGTCGGCCTTCGTGGAAGGGGGACACGCCCACCGGCCGCCGGTCTTCAATCAGCTTCCGTGCTTGGAAAGGTGAACAGACCCACATGCGTCTCAGATCGGGGTGGTCCCTGGTGCCGCTCTCTGTCGTGTTGAGTATGTTCGTCGGTCAGGCACGACCCCTCCTCGGCGAGGATCTGCCAGCGCCAACGCCCGCGCCGGTCAAGGCGCCGGCACCCGGCAAACCGGCGGATGCCGCGACTGGCCGGACCACGATCGAAGGGACCGTCGTCGACGCGACCTCGGCCTATCCCGTGGTGGGCGCGACGGTGCAGGTCGACGTGGTCGGCCAGAAGATGCGGGCCGAGACCGACCTCGATGGCAGGTTCACGCTGAAGGTACCGCCCGGCACCTACAAGCTGCGCATCTCAGCCGATCTCTACCGGACCAAGGTTGTGACCGACGTGCAGGTCGCCGCCGGCAAGCCGACGGCGCTGACGGTCACCCTGCCGCCCAACGTTGCCGGCAATGTTCAGGTGGTCGTGGTGGTCGGCGCGGCGAGCGCGGCCAACGAAGCGTCCGAGCTGCTCAAACGGCAGAGCGCCTCGACCGTCGGCGACAGCATCTCTGCTGAAGCGATTGCCACCGCACCCGATTCGAGCGCCGCCGAGGTGGTGACCCGCCTTCCCGCCGTGACGATCAAGGACAACAAGTTCATCATCGTGCGCGGCCTGGGCGAGCGCTACAGCAGCGCCCTGCTCAACGGCAGCCGCCTGCCGAGCACCGATCCCAACCGACGCATCATCCCGCTGGACCTCTTCCCGGGCGACTTCATCGGCTCGCTGAACGTCGTCAAGACCTACACGCCCGACCTGCCGGGCGATTTCGCCGGCGGCCTGGTCGACCTCCGGCTCGCCGACCCACCCTCCGAGCTGACCTACGGATTGAGCACCTCACTCGGGTTCAACACCGAGACCACCTTCCAGGAGTACGACACGTACGACGGCTACGCGGCCGACTGGGTGACCTTCGGCAACGTGCCGCGCGACCTGCCCGACACGGTCAAGCAGATATTCCCCGGCGAGACCTCGATGCCGACGACGACGCAGATGCAAACCGCCGTCGGCAGTCTGCCGCTCAACTGGAACACCTTCGGTGCCACGGCGCCGCCGAACTTCAGCGTCAACGGCTACGTCGGGTCCAGCTACGGACCGGTAGGCTTCAATCTCGCCGCCACCTACGGCTGGAAGTTCCAGGTCCACCGCCAGGAAGTGCTGAACAGTTTCACCTCCGACAGCCAGGTCGAAGACGGCAGTGGCGAGG
>JBOHWA010000315.1:0-2260 GCA_050735855.1 Binatia bacterium | reverse complement strand
TCGAAGCGCTGCGTCTGCAGGCGGTCGAGCTCGAGCAGCGCGCCGGCACGCTGGCCGAGGAGCGCGAGCGCGTCGCCGGCGAGCAGGCCGGGCTCGAGCGGGACATCGCTGCGGCGCAGGCGCGCGAGGCGGAGCAGACCGAGCAGCGCGCCGGGTTGGAGACCGAGACGGCGACCGCGGCGGCGGCGGTCGAGGAAGCAGGCGGCGCGGCGCGCGCCGTCGAGCTGCGCACGCGCGAGCTGCAGGAGCAGCGCGACCAGGTGCGCCAGGCGCAGAGCCAGGCCGAGGTGGCGCGCTCCGAGGTGCGGTTGCGCGCCGAGCACCTGAGCACGTCGATGCGCGAGAAGTACGAGAGCGACCTGGCGACCGTCGAGCCGGGTGAGATCGAGGGCAGCGAGGACGAGGAGCGGGCGCGCGTCGAGGCGCTGCGCCAGCGCCTGCAGCGGCTCGGCGAGGTCAACATGACCGCCATCGACGAGCTGAAGGAGTACGAGGAGCGCGGCAGCTTCCTGCGCGCCCAGCGCGACGACCTGACGCGCTCACTCGAGGATCTCGAGCGCACCATCCAGAAGCTCAACCGCGCCTCGAAGGCGAAATTCGCCGAGACCTTCGAAAAGGCCAACGAGACGTTCCAGAAAGTCTTCCCGCGCCTCTTCCGCGGCGGCGAGGGCAAGCTGGTGCTGACCAACGAGCATGATCTGCTCGAGACCGGCGTCGAGATCGTCGTGCGCCCGCCGGGCAAGCGACTTGACACGGTCAGCCTGCTCTCGGGCGGCGAGAAGGCGCTGGTGGCGGTGAGCCTGATCTTCTCGCTCTTCCTCATCAACCCGACGCCGTTCTGCATCCTCGACGAGGTCGATGCCCCGCTCGACGACGCCAACATCGGTCGCTTCAGCCAGATGATCAGCGAGATGAGCGAGCACTCGCAGTTCATCCTGATCACCCACAACAAGCGCACGATGGAAAGCGCGGACATCCTGTACGGCGTCACCATGCAGGAGCCCGGCGTCTCGAAAGTCATCTCGGTCGCGATCAGCTAGATGGCCGGCCACGAGCTCCTGGTCGCCCTGGTCACCATGGGGGCGGCCATCGCCGTCGGCCTGCTGGTCGCGCTGCCGCTCGGGCGTTGGCAATTGGCGCGCACGCCGGCCGCGGCCGTGCCCGGTGCGGCGCCGCCGGCGCGCAGTCCATGGGTCAGCGGCCTGGCCAAGACGCGCGGCAATCTGGCGCGCCGGCTGCTCGACGCATGGAGCGGCGGCGCCGATCGCGACGCCTGGCTGCATCAGGTCGAGGAGATCCTGCTCAGCTCGGACGTCGGCGTGAAGGCCACCCAGACCCTCATCGCCCAGTGGCGGCGCGAGGTGCACAGCGGGGCCAGTCCGGCCGAGGTACGGCAGCAGGTGTGCCGGGCGGTGCGCGACCTGCTCGCCGCGCCGGCCGCGGCCGACCACGGGAGCGGCCCGCTGGTGATGCTGGTGGTTGGCGTCAACGGCGTCGGCAAGACCACCACCATCGGCAAGCTGGCGCACCGCTACCGGCGCGATGGACGCAGCGTCCTGCTGGTCGCCGGCGATACCTTCCGCGCCGCCGCCATCGAGCAGCTGACGCTGTGGGCGGCCCGCGTCGGCGCCGACCTGGTCAAGCACCAGCACGGCGCCGATCCGTCGGCGGTCGTCTTCGACGGCATCCAGGCAGCCCTGGCGCGCGCCGCCGACGTGGTGATCATCGACACGGCCGGCCGCCTGCACGTCAAGGCCAACCTGATGGAGGAGGTCAAGAAGATCGCCCGCACCACCGCGCGCCTGATCCCCGCGGCACCGCACCAGGTGCTGTTGGTCATCGACGCCACCAGCGGCCAGAACGCCCTCACCCAGGCGCGCGTCTTTCACGAGGCGCTCGGCGTCACCGCCGTCGCCCTGACCAAGCTCGACGGCACCGCCAAGGGCGGCGTCGCCCTGGCCATCCGTAGCGAGCTCGGCCTGCCGATCCGCTACATCGGGCTGGGCGAACAGCCCGACGACCTCGCCCCCTTCGACGCCGATGCCTTCGCCGCCGCGCTGTTCAGCGAGGACGAGCGCAGCTCGGCCGCTTGAAAAGCTCATTCCGGCCGGCGTATGACGCTGAAGCCCTGCTTGAAGAAAGTGACCTATGAGCCTTGAGACCCTGAAAGTATTGGAAGGTAGAGTCGACGACGTCCTGGGCCGCCACAGCGCCCTCAGCACGGAGCGCGATCGGCTGCGCGAGCAACTGAGTGCGGCAC
>JBOHWA010000314.1:0-4737 GCA_050735855.1 Binatia bacterium | reverse complement strand
CGCCGACCGCGTGGCGGCGGCGATCCGCATCCGCCAGTCCGGCGCCGGCGACGTCGAGGGACTGCGCGCCCGCGTTGCGGCGGCGCCGAGCGACCACGAGGCGCGCTTTACGCTGGCCCAGGCGCTCGCCGCCGCCGGCGACTACGAGCCGGCGCTCGAACACTACCTCGAAATCGTCCGCCGCGATCGAACCGTGCGCGACGATGGCGCGCGCAAAGCGATGCTCGAGATCTTCGATCTGCTGGGCCCCGGCGATGAGCTCGCCGACCGCTACCGGTCGGAACTGGCGAAGGTGTTGTTTCGCTGATCGTGGCGGGCCGGCGCACGATGCATGCCCCCGGGAGGGCGCCGGTCCCTCGGCGCCGTGCCGATCCCGAGCACGGTGCGCGCCGCGAGCACGGCGCCGAGAGACCGGCGCCCTCCAAAGGGACCAGAGACCGGTGAGGGCGCGAGCTGTGCCGGTTGCCGCTTCGCCACCGCCGATCGCGCTATTGTTCGGTCATTTCGCGCCGGGGCGTGCTCAACTAGCGCCGAGCGCGAGGAGGAACAGATGAAGTTCGGTATCTTCTATGAGCACCAGTTGCCGCGGCCGTGGCACGACGGCGACGAGCTGCAGCTGTACCAGGACGCCCTCGACCAGGTGGAACTGGCCGACCGACTGGGGATCGACCACGCCTGGGAAGTCGAGCACCACTTCCTGGAGGAATACTCGCACTCGCCCGCCCCGGAGGTCTTCCTGGCGGCGTGCTCGCAGCGCACCAAGCAGATCCGCCTCGGGCACGGCATCGTGCTGACCCCGCCGCCGTACAATCATCCGGCCAAGGTGGCGGCGCGCATCGCGACGCTCGACCTGGTCTCGAAGGGCCGCGTCGACTTCGGCACCGGCGAGTCGTCGTCGCGGGCCGAGCTCGAGGGCTACGGCATCGATCCAGCGAACAAGCGCGCCATGTGGCGCGAGGCGACCGAGCAGATCGCCAACCTGCTCGCCATGGATCCGTACCCCGGCTACCAGGGCCAGTTCTTCTCCATGCCGTGCCGCAACCTGGTGCCCAAGCCGGTGCAGAAGCCGCACCCGCCGATGTGGCTGGCGTGCTCGAATCGCGAGACCATCCATCTCGCCGCGCAACTCGGCCTCGGCGCGTTGACGTTCGCCTTCGTCGATCCGGAAGAGGCGCGCTACTGGGTGCAGGACTACTACGAGACCTTCGAGCGCGAATGCACGCCGATCGGCTGGCGGCCCAACCCCAACGTCGCGATGGTCACCGGCTTTTCCTGCCACAACGATGCGCAGGAGGCGCGCCGGCGCGGCCTCGACGGCTTCCGCTTCTTCGGCTTCGCCCTCGGCCACCACTACATCTTCGGTAGCCACAAGCCGGGGCGGACGAACATCTGGCAGGCCTTCGAGGGCGTGCGCGAGATGATGCCCGATCTCGGTCCGATCGAGGGCGGCATCGGCACGCCGGACCAGTTGCGCACCCATCTGCGCAAGTTCGAGAAGACCGGCGTCGATCAGGTCATCTTCATCCAGCAGGGCGGTCGCAACCAGCACGATCACATCTGCGAGTCGCTCGAGCTGTTCGCGACCCAGGTGATGCCCGAGTTCAAGGAGCACGAAGCGGAGCGCGTGCGCGCCAAAGCCGAACGGCTGGCGCCGGCGATCGAGGCGGCGCTGGGACGCAAACAGTTCATGGCGGCGCCGACCGACGCGCAGATCGAGGAGTTTCGCGCCTACGGCCGCACCATAACGGAGCCCGTGCGCCCGCCGGCGCCGCGGTCCGAGGCCCCGACGAGCTGACGCGCAACGCGTCTGCACGCGGCCGGCGTCGGCTGCCGCGCCCTCATTCCGCAGCGGCCGGCGTCGAGAAATCGCGCGACCGCCGGAATCGCCCCGCGGCTCGCGGCGGCGCTGGCCTGCGGCCACGGCGCGACTTGACACCGGCCGCGCGTTCGCCAAGAACCGTCGCTTCACCCCAACCAAGAGAGGAACGCACCATGGAGCCATTGTCCAGCAAGCTGGTCGGCAAGACCTTCGAGCCGATGGCGTACGAGTGGACGGCGAAGGACGTCATGCTCTACGCCCTCGGCGTCGGCGCCAAGCCCGAGACCGAGCTCGACTACGTCTACGAAGGCAAGGGCCCGAAGGCCCTGCCGACCTTCGCCGTCATTCCCGGCATGCTGTCGATGGGCGGCCTGGTGACCAACGTCGAGATCAACCTGGCCATGCTGCTACACGGCGAGCAGGGCATCACGCTGCACCGCGAGCTGCCCTCAGAGGCGCATGTGCAGGTGATCGGCAAGGTCACCGCCGTGTGGGACAAGGGCAAGGCGGCGGTGATCGAGACCGAGGGCCTGGTGAAGGACAAGGACGGCCCGATCGCCACCACCACCGCGACGCTGTTCATCCGCGGCGCCGGCGGCTTCGGCGGCGAGCGCGGCCCGTCGGGCGGCGGCGCGGAACCGCCCGACCGCAAGCCCGACCACGTCGTCACCGACCACGTCCAGCCCGAGCAGGGCGCCATCTACCGCCTGTCGGGCGACCGCAACCCGATCCACATCGATCCGGACTTCGCCACCATGGCGGGCTTCCAGACGCCGTTCCTGCACGGCCTCTGCACCTACGGCATCGTCGGGCGCGCCATCCTCAAGACGGTCTGCGGCGGCGACCCGACCCGCTTCACCGGCTTCTCGGCGCGCTTCGCCGACCAGGTGTTCTACGGCGACGACATCGTCACCAAGATCTGGGTCACCGGGCCCGGCGAGGCGATCGTCCGCGCCGAAACGCAGAAGGGCAACACCGTCCTCTCGCAGTCGCAGGCGAAGTTCAAAGCGTGACCAGCGAGCGGGGCGCGGCGGTTGCCGCGCCCCGCCAGGTCGTCCCGCCGCGAACTCGGCACTGACGGATTTTTCCCCGTTCGCCCTGAGCCGGTCGACGGGCGCCGACCGAGCGCGTCTACGCGGCGCAGCCGCCGGTCGCGTTGCCGACCGCGGCGATCAGCTCGTCGATCGACACCACGCCGTTGCGGTTGCGATCGATCGCCGGGCAGGCGGCGACGGTCTGCGTGCCGGCGCTGATGTTGACCGCGAGGATCAGCTCGTTGATCGACACGCTGCCGTTGCCGTTGCAATCGCCGACGCAGCCGATCGGCGTCGCGGTGGGCGTCGGGCTGGGCGGCTGCGTGGCGGTCGGCGGTGGGGTCGCCGTCGCCGGCGGAGTGTCGGTGGGCACGGGGGTGGGGGTGCTCGTGCCCGACGCGGTGGCGGTGGCGGTCGCCGTCGCCGTATCGACGGCCGTCGGCGTCGGCGTCGCGGTGGCGGTCGGCGTGGCGGTCGGCGTGTCGGTGACCGTGCGGGTCGTCGTCGGTGTCGCGGTGGCGGTCGGCAGCGGCGCTTCCGGATCGACGACCAGCACGCCGTTGACCGCCAGCGTGCCGGTCAGCAAGCCGCCGTCCTGATCGCCGGCGAGGACGCGGTCGACGGTGAGCTGCGAGGGGCCGAGCGGCGCGTCGTCGGCGACCGGCAGCGTGCAGCGTACGACTGGACCGCCGTGGATCTGGTCGACCGTGCCGAAGATGTCGAACAGCACGAAGCGGAAGCGGCGGCGACCGACCGGCACGAAGGGGTCGAACGCCAGGGCCACCGACAGCTCGTGCGAGAGCAGGCGCGGATCCTTGCGGCACAGCGTGTTGATCTGGAAGACCTCGAAGACCGGCACGTCGATGAGCAGGTCGAACGACAGGCCGTGGACCTTGTCCATGGCGTCGGCGAGCTCGAAGCGCACGTCGGCCGGGCCCGCGGGCGGCGCGCTGATACTCAGCGCCGCGACGCGAATCGGCGCCAGGGGCGTGTCGGTCGGCGTGCGCGTCTGCGTCGGCGTGCCGGTCTCGGTCGCCGTGCCCGTCGCGGTGGCGGTGGGCGTCGCCGTCGCGGTGCCGGTGGCGGTCGGCGTCAGGGTCTCGGTCGGCGTGTCGGTGACCGTGCCGGTGTGGGTGACGGTGCCGGTGGCGGTGACGGTCCCGGTCGGGGTGGGGGTGAAGGTCTGCGTGATGGTGAAGCTGGCGCTCGGGGTCGGCGTCGGGCTGGTGGGCAGGCGCAGCTCGCGCTGGGCGGTGAGGATGCCGCTCGGCGTCGATACCTCGGCCCGCACGGTGATGCGTTCACCCTCGCGGCTCCGCACGTAGCGCAGGCAGGCGAGAGCCGTGCCCGACTGCGGGTTCACCGGGCGTCCGGTGTCGGCCAGATAGCTGCTGATATCGCAGCCGGGCAGGGCGTTGGTCAGGCCCGTCTGGGTGACGGTGATGCCTGCCTGAGCGGGGGCGAGCGAGAAGCTGATCGCGACGCCGTCGCCGAGCGGGTTGCCGAAGGCGTCCGAGACCAGGGCGCTGACGATGGTGGTGAAGGTGCCGTCGTTGTTGTCGCCGCGTCGATCGGCGAACAGATCGACGCTGAGAAACGCGGCGCGCGGCGTCGGCGTGAACGTCGCCGTCGCCGTGGCGGTCACCGTCGCGGTGCGCGTACGCGTGCCGGTGACGGTGCGCGTCACGGTGCCGGTGCGGGTGATGGTGACCGTGGCCGTGGCGGTGTCGACGCCGGTGGGCGTGCGCGACGCGGTGGTGGTGCGGGTGGCGGTCGCCGTGCCGGTGCGGCTGGCGGTGCGCGTCGGCGTGTCGCCGGGCGTCGGCGTGCGGGTCACCGTGGCGGTGCGCGTTCCGCTGGCGGTGGCGGTCGGCGCTGCCGTCT
>JBOHWA010000313.1:0-5410 GCA_050735855.1 Binatia bacterium | reverse complement strand
CCCTCGGTGTGCTCGTCCCGCTCGCTGGGCTCGGGCTCGCCTGGCACTGGTGGCGCACCCGGCGCGGCGGCGTGGCGCTCTTCGCCGTCGGCTGGATCGGGCTGACCCTGGTGCCGTCGCTGACCATCATCTGGAAGATCACCGATGCGCCGCTCGCCGAGCGCTATCTCTACATGCCCTCGGCCGGCTTCTGCCTGCTGGTCGGCGAGCTGGTCCGCCGCGCCTGGGACGCCGCCGCGCTGCGCCGCCGGCGCCCCGCCCTCGCCGCGGCGCTTGCCGTGCCGCTGCTTGCCGCCGCGCTGGCCACCGTGGCGCACAACCCGGTCTGGCGTGACGACATCAGCCTCTGGACGGATACCGAGCCGAAGAGCCAGACGTCCGGAATGGCCGCCCGCGGCCTCGGCACCGCCTATCAGCAGGCGGGACGAACCAGCGACGCCCGCGCCGCCTTCGAGCGTGCCCTGCAGCGCCGCAATTCGCCGCGCGGCCTGCAGACGATCCACAACAATCTCGGCACGCTGGCGATGTACGCCGGCGACTACGGCAGCGCCCGCCAGCACTACGAAACCGCCCTGGCCGTCAATCCCAACGCTCCCGACACCCTGTTCAACCTCGGCCTGGCCATCCTGCAGGGCAGCCAGCAGAGTCCGGCCGCCGCGCAGGAAGCGCTGCAGTACTATCGCCGCGCGCAGGCGCTGAACCCGCACGATCCCGACATCGAGGCGGCCTTCGCCCAGGCCTACGCGCTGCTCGGCGACCACGCCGCCGCCGCCCAACACGCCCGCCGCGCCCTCGACCTGGGCGCGAGCGGTGCCACCGCCGACAGCTTGCGCGCCCTGGTGCCGACGTCGCACTAGAGCACCCGGACCGCCCGTGCATCGTTCGTCGCAGGATGCCATAGGCTCTGTATGGCGCGTGCGCCCATCAGCCTCCTAGCACTGTCGATACTCCTGTCCGCGTGCACCACCGCTGCCGATGATGCGGAGATGGAACGGATCCGCGCCTATGCGCGCGAAGTCAGTGGCGACGATCTCGAGGCTGGTGGGCTGTCCGTGACCACGACCGATGTGACGACGGATGGCCGGATAGCCAAAGTGAGGGGCAAAGTGCGCAGCCGCTTCAAGGAGACGGTCGAAGGTGTGCGGTACCTGGTGACGATCTACGAGGACGGCGCCACCCAGAAAGTGCTCGATCGTTGGCAGCGTCGGGTCGATACTCGGATCGAACCGGGCGGGACGATCATGATGCGGCTGGACGTCGAGAGCATGTATTTCGGCCGCGCCGGGAGGACGCGCTTCGGCATCGAAGCCTCTCCCGCCGCGCTCGGCGACCAACCGGTCCCGCCGCCCAACGGGTGGGTGGGGACCGACTAGAGAGTGGCGGATACCTCGACCGGCGGCCGCCCGCGCGACATCGTCGAGGGCTCGGCACTGTGCGGCGAAGCTACCGGCGCGGCCGGCGAGTTGTGTCGCGCCGCGCCGTCCCGTAAGCCCTGGTGGGATGAGGCCGACGACGACTGCGCTATTGCTCGCCGGGCTGCTGCTCGGCGGCTGCGCCGCGTGGCGCTCCGGCCCGCTGCCGGCGGGGGCGGGACTGCGTGTCACGCTCACCGATGTGGTCAACGACACCGGCAGCGCCAAGGTGCGCGGCGTCGTGCACAACGACCTCGACGAATCGGTTGAAGGCGTGCGCTACGTGGTGACGGTGTACTCCACCAAGGACATGGGCAAGGTGCTCGATCGCTGGCAACAGCAGGTCGACACCCGCATCGCGCCGGGTGGTACCAGCCCGATGCGGCTCGCGGTCGAGAGCGCGCAGTTCGGCGGCAAGGGCACCACCCGCTTCGGCGTCGAAGCGTTCCCCGTCGCCCTCGATGGGCGCGCCGTCGCACCGCCGGCCGGCTGGGTTGCGGCGGACTGAGGCGCCCGGCTCAGCGCGTCGCCACGGCGGCGACCGCCAGGACCAACATCGCCAGCGTGGTCGAGTTGAGCGCCGCCGAGACCTGGTGCAGGCGCGCGAACGACGCCTCGTCGGCGCCGCCGCGGTCGCGCTGCAAGCGCGGCAGCAGCACCTGCTGGGCGATCAGCGTGCAGAGCAGCGAGACCGCGACCGGAAATGCCAGCCGCACGCGCTCGCTGAGCGGCAGGATCGGCGTCGTCGGTGCCAGCGAGACGGCCGCCAGGGCCGTCAGGCCGCAGAACACGCCGATCCAGTAGTAGCGCGGGAAGAGCAGGTCGAGCAGCGCCGATGCCCGCCCGCTGAGAGCGCTGTGGATCGCCGGCAGCATGACGAACGAGAAGCTGACGACGGTGCCGAGCCAGATGCCCACGGCCGTGGCAAAGATGAAGCGCCCCATGCCGGCGACTGTGACATCGGCGCCCGAAGCGGGCAAGGACGCAACGTACCACCGCGTTGCTGCGGGCGCCGGCGAGGTGGCGTCCGCGGTCTATCCGGCGATCTCCTCGACCGCCGTGAAGGGCATGCCGAAGGCCTCGGCGACGGCCCGATAGGTGATCGCGCCGCGCATGACGTTGACGCCGCGGCGCAGGGCGGCGTCTTCGGCCAGGGCCCGCGCCAGGCCGCGGTTGGCCAGCGCCAGGGCGTACTGAAAGGTGGCGTTGGTGAGCGCGAAGGTCGAGGTGTGCGGCACGATGCCGGGCATGTTGGTGACCGCGTAGTGGACGACGCGCTCCTCGACGTAGATGGGCTTGCGGTGTGACGTCGGGCGGGCGGTCTCGACGCAGCCGCCCTGGTCGATCGACACGTCGACGATCGCCGAGCCGGGCCGCATCGAGCGCACCATCTTGCGCGTCACCAGCCGCGGCGCCTTGGCGCCGGCGATCAGCACGGTGCCGATGACCAGATCGGCGCCGTGCACCTCTTCCTCGATGTTGGCGCGGTTGGACATCAGCGTCGTCAGATGGCCGCCGAGGATGTCGTGCAGGTAGCGCAGGCGGTTGGGATTGCGCTCGATGACGCTGACGTGCGCCCCCATGCCGACCGCCACCTGGCAGGCGTTCGAGCCGGCGATGCCGGCGCCGAGCACCACCACCTTGCCCGGCCGCACGCCCGAGGCGCCGCTGAGCAACACGCCGCTGCCGCCGTTCTGCGCCTCCAGGCACCAGGCGCCGACCTGCACCGCCAGCCGTCCGGCGATCTCGCTCATCGGTGCCAGCAGCGGCAGGGAGCCGTCGTCGATCTGGATCGTCTCGTAGGCGATCGCGGTGACGCCGCGCCGCAGCAGCTCGCGCGTCAGCGCCCGCGAGCTGGCGAGATGCAGATAGGTGAACAGGATGAGGTCGGGGTGCAGGTAGCGCAGCTCCGCCGGCAGCGGCTCCTTCACCTTGAGCACCATGTCGGCGCGCCCCCACACCTCGCGCATCGTCGTGATCGTCGCGCCGGCCTGGCGGAACTCCTGGTCGGTGATGCCGCTGCCGAGCCCGGCGCCGCGTTCGATCAGCACGCCATGGCCCGCAGAGGTCAGCGCCGCGACGCCGTTCGGCGTGATGGCGACGCGCTTCTCTTCCTGCTTGATCTCCTTCGGTACGCCGACCTGCATGGGGCCACCTCGCGTGCTGGAGCGCAGTGCGCAGACCATACGTCAAAGGCGTCTCGATCGGTAGGGCGGGCCTGCGTGCCCGCCGATCTCTGCCGGCGGTGTCCGCTTTCGCCGTGCGCGTTGCCGGGGCGGATTGATTTGCGCGCACGCCCCCCGCTAGAACCGCGGCGGAGGCGGGATGGCGCAGATCATCGACGGCAAAGCGGTGGCCGCGGCCGTGCGCGACGAGGTGCGAAGTGAGGTCGTGGCGTTCCGCTCCCGTTTCGGGCGCGCGCCCGGCCTGGCGACGGTGCTGGTCGGCGGCGACCCGGCGTCCGCCACCTACGTGCGCAACAAGCGCAAGGCGTGCGCCGAGTGCGGCATCGAATCGATCGCCCACGAGCTGCCGGCCACGGCGAGCCAGGCCGAGCTGCTGGCGCTGGTCGCCGCGCTCAATGCGCGTCCCGACGCCGACGGCATCCTCGTGCAGCTGCCGCTGCCGAAGGGACTGGACGCCGGCGCGGTGATCGACGCGATCGATCCGGCCAAGGACGTCGACGGACTGCACCCGATCAACCAGGGCCGCCTGGTCGGCGGGCACGCCGGCCTGCGCTCCTGCACGCCGCTCGGCGTCATGCGCCTGCTCGATACCACCGGGGTCGAGCTCAAGGGCGCGCGCGCCGTCGTCGTCGGACGCAGCACCTTGGTCGGCAAACCGGTCGCCTTCCTCCTGCTCGAGCGCCACGCCACGGTGACCATGTGCCACTCGCGCACGCGCGATCTGGCGGCCGAGATCGGCCGCGCCGACGTGCTGGTGGCGGCGCTCGGTCAGGCGCAGCTCATCCGCGGCGCCTGGATCAAGCCCGGCGCCGTGGTCATCGACGTCGGCACCAACCGCACCGCCGAGGGCAAGCTGGTCGGCGACGTCGAGTTCGCCGCCGCCAGCGAGCGCGCCGCCTTCATCACCCCGGTGCCCGGCGGCGTCGGCCCGATGACCATTGCGATGTTGCTGAAGAACACGGTGGTGGCGGCCGCGGCGCGCGCGGTCGCCCGGGCGGCCGGCGGCGGCGGCCTGCGATGAGGCAGACGCCGCTCAACGCCGCGCATCGCGCGCTCGGCGCCCGCATGGTCGACTTCGCCGGCTGGGACATGCCGGTGCAGTACCGCGGCATCATGGAGGAGCACGCCGCGGTGCGGGCGCGCGCCGGCCTGTTCGATGTCAGCCACATGGGCGAGGTCGAGGTGCGCGGTGCCGGCGCGCTGGCCGCCTGCCAGCACGCCACCGCCAACGACGTCCGCCGGCTGGCCGACGGCCAGGCGCAGTACACGCTGCTGCTGCGGCCGGACGGCGGCATCGTCGACGATGTCATCCTGCACCGCCGAGCCGCCGACGACTTCTTCTTCTGCGTCAATGCCTCCAATCGCGACGCCGACGTCGCCTACCTGCGCGAGCACATCCGCGGCGCCGAGGTGGTCGACCGCAGCGACGACACCGCGCTACTGGCCCTGCAGGGCCCGCACGCCACGGCCATCCTGGCGCCGCTGACCGACATCGCCCTCGACCGCCTGCCGCGCTTCCATTTCGCCACCGGGACGGTCGCGGGCCAACCGGCCCTGGTGGCGCACACCGGCTACACCGGCGAGGACGGCTGGGAACTCTACAGCGCGGCCGCGGCGGCGCCGGCGTTGTGGCAGGCGCTGCTCGACGCGGGGGCGCCGCACGGGCTGGTGCCGGTCGGGCTCGGCGCGCGCGACACGCTGCGGCTCGAGGCGGCGCTGCCCCTCTATGGCCACGAACTCGGTGCCGAGACGACGCCGTTCGAAGCGCGCCTCGGCTGGGTGGTGCAGATGGACAAGGGCGACTTCGTCGGC
>JBOHWA010000312.1:0-1634 GCA_050735855.1 Binatia bacterium | reverse complement strand
GGGGTGCTCCGTATCACCGGCTTCCCTCGCGAGCACGGCGCCGAGGGACCGGCGCCCTCCAGGGGGTGCCGGTCGCGAGGGTTGGGGCTATTCCAGCAGGCGGGCGCGCAGCTTGCCGACGGCGTCGGGTTGTACGCCTGCCGCCGCGGCGTACGCCGCCATCGTGCCGTGCGCCTCGCGCATGCGGTCGAGGAAGACGACCATGGTCTCCGGCTCGGCGTGCAGGGTGTCGGGCGGCAGGGCGCTCAGCATGGTCTGGTAGCCCTTGGTCGACATCAGGCGCTCGATGATGGCGTCGAGGTTCTCCTGCGTCGCGGCGTAGTCGGCGACGATGACCTCGTCGGGGACGCCGAGCAGGCCGAGCAGGATGGCGGAGACGACGCCGGTGCGATCCTTGCCGGCGGCGCAGTGGTAGACCGCCGGCGCGCCGGTCACGGCGAGCGCGTCGATCACCCGGGCGATCGGCGCGGAGGCGTACTGGGCGAGCAGGAAGTAGCGGTCGGTGAGCTTGAGCTCCGGCGTCGGCGCACCGCGCGGCGTCTCGCCGTCGTAGAGCGGCACGTGATGGAACTGCATGCCCTCCTGGTCGAGCGGGCCGCGGCCCTCTGAGCGCAGCTCGGCGGTGGAGCGCAGATCGATCACGTCGCCGAGCCCGATCTCGTCGCGCAGCCGGGTCACGTCCTGCGGCGTCAGGTGGTGCAGCGCGTCGGAGCGGAAGACCTGGCGCCACTTGACCAGGCGGCCGTCGGCGGTCGGATAGCCGCCGAGGTCGCGGAAATTGAGACAGCCGGTGAGGTCGACGACGCGGTCCATGCGGGCTTCGCTCACTTGGCGTAGGTGCGGTCGAGGTAGGCGACGATGTCGGCCGACTCGAACATCTCGGTCTTGGTGTTGGGGTCGACGAGGTACGGCACCATCATCTTGCCCGAGCGCCTGGTGAAGGCGGCGCGGCTGGGGCTGTGCTTGGCGACGTTGTGCAGCACGTACGGCAGCTCGAGCGCGCACAGGCGCTCGCGCACGATGCGGCAGAACGGCGAGGCCTCGAAGCTGTAGAGCTCGAGGGGCTTCTTCGGCTGCTTGGCGGGCACGTAGCGCGCCCCGAAGCCGGGGCGGGCGGCGCTGGCGACGAACGACGAGACGTCGGTGAGCGGACCGAGGCGCAGCGACAGGGGGACGGCGCCGTCGCCGTACTCGGCGAACAGGTAGGTGACGATGTCGTCCGACTCGTACAGCTCGCGCCCGGTGTTGGGATCGACGAGGAACGGGAACTGCGCCTTGCCGCCGCGTTGCTTGGCCGTGCGGCGGAAGCGCGGGCCGTCCTTCGGGCAGGGATAGATCATCGCTTCGAGGTCGAGCGCCGACAGCGCGTCGCGCACTTTGCGGCAGTACGGACAGGCCTCGAACTCATAGAGCTCGAGGCGCTGCTTGGGCCGCTTGCCGAGGGCAGCGACGCTCATCCCGCCGCCGAGGCGGGCGACGCTGGCGAGCAGGGAGGTGGCGATGTCGAGCGTGCGGTTCATCGTTTGCGCCTAGCACAGGAAGGGACACCTCGCGACCGCCCCTGGAGGGCGCCGGGCCCTCGGCGCCGGGGGGCGGAGGGGACCCCAGGACACGATGAGCACCCCACCCCACCC
>JBOHWA010000311.1:0-1966 GCA_050735855.1 Binatia bacterium | reverse complement strand
TACCCCTCGGAGCACTACCCGACGTGGCGCGCCGAGCTGCCGGCGGCGGAGCTGTCGTGGGGCGTCTTTGGCGAGAATCTGACCACCGAGGGGTTACTCGAGACTGATGTGCATCTCGGCGACCGTCTGCAGATCGGCTCGGCGGAGCTCGTCGTGACGCAGCCGCGCATGCCGTGCTTCAAGCTCGGCCTCCGGTTCCGCCGGCCCGACATGGTCAAGCGTTTCCTGCACAGCCGCCGCAGCGGGTTCTACCTGGCGGTGCTGCGCGAGGGCGAGGTGGGTGCCGGCGATGCGATCCACGTGGTCGCGCGCGAGCCGCAGGGCGTCAGCATCGACGCGCTCGTCGGCCTCTATGCAGATGAGGCTGCGGACCTCGACGTGGTGCAGCGTGCCCTCGAATCCCCCGCCCTCGCCGCGAGCTGGCGAGACGATCTGCGCAAGGTACTGACGGCAGCCGGTCGCTGAGGCGAGGGGGGCAGTGGCGGCCGCCGGGAGTGGGCACCATGCAGGAAGGACGACCCAGCCAGACCGCGTTACGGGTAGCGATCCGTCGCGCCGCGCACCAGCGGTTGGACGACCCGCGTGTCTTCGAAGATCCCATCGCGCTGCGTATCGTCGGTGCCGAGGGTGCCGCGGCGTTGCGCGCCGCTCCGGGCAGCGCCGTAGAATCGCGCCTGGCGCCGTACCTGCGCGCCTCGATGGCAGCGCGCAGCCGCTATGCCGAGGACCAGCTGGCGCTGGCGGTTCGGCGCGGCGTCGGCCAGTACGTCATCCTCGGCGCCGGTCTCGACACATTCGGATACCGCAACCCGCACGGCGCCGCGCTGCGCGTATTCGAAGTCGACCATCCTGCGACACAGGCCTGGAAGCGGGTACGGTTGCAGGAGGCCGCCATCGCCATTCCGCCGCAGCTGACCTTCGCGCCGGTGGACTTTGAACGGCAATCCGTGTCCGAGGGGCTGCGCGCGGTGTCCTACGATGCCCACCAGCCGGCCTTCTTCGCCTGGCTCGGAGTGACGCCGTACCTCAGCGAGGCCGCCGTGCTGCAGACGCTTGGATGGATTGCGACAGCGCCGGTCGGCAGCGGCGTGGTCTTCGACTATGCGCTCGCACCGGACCTGCTCGACGCGACGCGGCGGCGAGCCTTCGACCTGTTGGCGGCGCACGTCGCCGCCGCCGGCGAGCCCTGGCAGACGTTCTTCGAGCCCACCCGCCTGCGCCGTGAGCTCGCGGTGATGGGATTCGTTCAGATCGACGATCTCGGGCCAGACGAGATCAACGCGCGATACTTCGCCGGCCGTGCCGACGGGCTGCGGGTCGGCGGTCTCGGGCGGCTGGTCTGCGCCATCGTCTGAGTCGGAATCGCGTACCCCTAGCCCTGGACCGGCTCCGGCGGCTAGAAGGTCGGCATGTCATCCAGCGCCGATCGCCCGCTTCCCGATGTGGCCGCCGTGCTCAGTCAGGTGCTGCAGGCAGTGCCGCGCGAGCAGCAGCCGCTGCTGATCGCCGCCGCCGAGCGGCCGTGCGCTATCGCGCCTGGGCCGACGATCCCGCCAGTGCCGACCACCGCGCCGCGCTGTGGGCGTGCGCCGAACGCGAGGAGGAGATCGCGGCGCGGGTCGAGGCGCTGCACCCGCACGGGGCGGCGCTGCAGCGCCAGCTGATCGCGCAGCATCCGGAGCTGGCGGAGATCAATCGCTCGCTCTTCGACGGCCGCCCGCTGGCGGCGCAGTTCGCCATCCAGGCGCGCGGGGAACGGCTCGGCGCCGCGACGTGGCGAGCGTTCGCGGCGCACGCGCCGTCATCCGAGGTGCGCGAGATCTTCCTCACCTGCGCGAGTCTCGAGGAGGCGAGCGCCGTGGTCCTGGAGTCGCTCGGCGCCGGCGGCCGGGCGTGAGCCGCATTTTCGACCCCAACGCGAGAGGAGACGATTGATGAGCGCGTCACACAAGCCGCAGGGCTACAC
>JBOHWA010000310.1:0-3287 GCA_050735855.1 Binatia bacterium | reverse complement strand
CTGGGAGCGCGGGCGGCCCGCCCGCTCTTCGCCTCGCAGGCCACGCGCGCCCCCTACCCCGTCTTCTGCGCGTAGGTCATCACCAGATAGATGACCGTCTCGTCTTTGCCCGGATTGCGGTACTGGTGCGGCGCGTCGGCCTCGAACTGCATCGCGTCGCCGGTGGCGAGCTCGTAGCGCGTGTCGGCGACGTGCATCTCCAGCCGACCGGCGGTGACGACCAGGTTCTCCACGGTACCGGGCGGGTGCGGGTCGGCGTGTTCGGTGGAGTGCGCGGCCAGGCGCAGCTCGTAGAACTCGGTCGTGCGCGGCTCGTCGAACGGGAACAGGGCGCGCGAGGAGAAGCTGCCGTCCTGCGAGGTCAGCAACTTGGCGCTCGCCGCCGGCATGATCTTGGTGCGGCCGCTGTTCGGACTGCTGATCAACGCCGAGAACGGCACGTTGAGGGCGCGGGCGATCTTCCAGAGGATGTTGATGGTCGGCGCGCTCTGGCTGAGCTCGATCTGGCCGAGCATCGCACGGCTGACGCCGGACGCCTGGGCCAGGCGTTCGAGCGAGAGGCCGCGTTCGCTGCGGATGCGGCGCAGATTGGCGCCAACGGCCGGGGTGAAATCAGACGGCGCAGCGTCCGGCTCGGTAGTGCCGGCGGCGGCCAGCTTCGCCGGCGCCGCCTTGCGGCGCGCCGGTGCCGATCGACCGCCACCCGCCTCTCGCCGCGCCGCCATCGCCGCTCGCTCAGCCCAGCCGTTTGATCAGGGCTTCGCGCTGGCGCTCCATCTCGTCCGGCAGGTGCGCGCCGAACTTGGCGAAGAACTCGCCGATGTTGGCCGCGTCCGTGCGCCAGTCGTCGCGCGACACGCCGAGCAGCTCGTCGAGCGCGCCGGGCTGCAGGTTGAGTCCCGCCGTGTCGATGGCGCCCTTGGCCGGCAGCAGGCCGATCGGCGATTCCACCGCGTTGCCGTTGCCGCTGCCGTCGCAGCGGCTCAGCAGCCAGCGCAGGGCGCGCATGTTCTCGCCGAAGCCCGGCCAGATGAACTTGCCGTGCTCGTCCTGGCGGAACCAGTTGACGTGGAAGATCTTCGGCGGGTTGGTCAGCGTGCCGCCCATGTGCAGCCAGTGGTCGAAGTAGTCGCCCATGTTGAAACCGCAGAACGGCAACATGGCCATCGGGTCGCGGCGCACGACGCCGACCGCGCCCGTCGACGCCGCCGTGGTCTCCGAGGCGACCGAGGCGCCGACGAAGACGCCGTGGTTCCAGTCGAACGATTGCAGGATCAGCGGCGCGGTGCGGGCCCGGCGGCCGCCGAAGAGGATGGCCGAGATCGGCACGCCCTGCGGATCCTCCCAGTGCGGCGAGATCGACGGACACTGCGACGCCGGCGCGGTGAAGCGCGAGTTGGGGTGCGCAGCCTTCTCGGTCGAGCCCTTGTGCCAGTCGTTGCCGCGCCAATCGATCAGGTGCTCGGGCACCTCGCCGTCCATCCCCTCCCACCACGGACAGTTGTCGTCGGTCAGCGCCACGTTGGTGAAGATGCTGTTCTTGCGCAGGCTCGCCATGGCGTTGGGGTTGGTCTTCGACGACGTACCCGGCGCGACGCCGAAGAAGCCGGCCTCCGGGTTGATCGCCCACAGGCGGCCGTCGGGGCCGGGGCGCATCCAGCAGATGTCGTCGCCGACCGTCCACACCTTCCAGCCCGGCTGGCTCGCCGGCGGCACCAGCATGGCCAGATTGGTCTTGCCGCAGGCGCTGGGGAAGGCGCCGGCGACGTAGGTGACCCGTCCTTCGGGGTCCTCGATGCCGACGATGAGCATGTGCTCCGCCATCCAGCCCTGCTGCTGGCCGAGGAAGCTGGCGATGCGCAGCGCGAAGCACTTCTTGCCGAGCAGGGCGTTGCCGCCGTAGCCGGAGCCGATCGACCAGATCAGCCGCTCCTCGGGGAAGTGCAGGACAAAGCGACGCTCGGGGCTGAGGTCGCCGAGCGAGTGTAGGCCTTTGACGTAGTCGTCCGAGTCGCCGAGGCGATCGAGCGCCACCTGCCCCATGCGCGTCATGATGCGCATGTTGGCGACCACGTACGGGCTGTCGGTGATCTCGACACCGACCTGGCTGTAGGGCGAGGCGACCGGACCCATGATGTACGGCACGACGTACAGCGTGCGGCCCTTCATCGCGTCCTTGAACAGCGCGCCGACCTTCGCCTTGGCCGCCGGCGGCGCCATCCAATTGTTGTTCGGCCCGGCGTCCTCCTCCTTCTCGGTGCAGACGAAGGTCAGATGCTCAGTGCGCGCGACGTCGCTCGGGTCGCTGCGGTGCAGGTAGCTGTTCGGGTACTTCTCCTCGTTCAGCTTGTGCAGCGTGCCATTGGCCAGCATCTCGGCGATCAGACGCTGGTTCTCGGCTTCCGAGCCGTCGCACCACATGATCCTGTCGGGGCGCGTCAACGCCGCCACTTCATCAACCCATTGTTCGACCGGCTTCTTGGCCATCTGCCCACCTGCTCCTGTGTCGCGAACCTACGTCCGGCATGAGCGTTCACGCAACCGAGGGCCCCCCGCCCTACGGCCGCGGTACGCAGCGGTTGTGCAATGCTCCGATATCCTCGATGCGGCTGACGATCTCCTCGCCCGCCTGCAGGTAGCGGCGCGGCTGGCGCCCCGAGCCGACCCCGGCCGGCGTGCCGGTGAAGATCAGGTCGCCGGGCTCGAGCGTGCAGTACCCCGACAGGTACGCGATCAGCGGCGGCACGCCGAACACCATGTCGCTGGTGCGCGCGTGCTGCATGCGCTCGCCGGCGACGTCGCAGGTCAGCTCGAGGTCGTTCGGATCCTTGAACGCGTCGAGCGAAACCAGCGCCGGTCCGATCGGGCCGAAGGTGTCGATCGACTTGCCCATGGAGAACTGCGGCGGCTGGTCGCTGAACTGCAGCTTGCGGTCCGAGATATCCTGACCGACGCAGTAGCCGGCGACGACGTCGAGCGCCGCGGCTTCGCCGACGTGGCGGGCGCGGCGGCCGATCACCACCACCAGCTCGACCTCCCAATCGACGTAGCCGGAGGACAGCTCGACCGCATGGCGCGGCCCGACCAGGCAGTTGGGGAATTTCGTGAAGACCAGCGGCTGATTCGGCAGCGGCAGCGACGACTCCTGCGCGTGGCTCTTGTAGTTGAGCCCGATGGCGAAGACCTTGGCCGGGCGCGGAATGGGCGGGCCGAGCGCGCTCTCGTCGAGCCCGCCGGTCGCCGCCTCGGCGCCGACGCCGGCGGCCCAGGCGGCGAACGCGTCCCAC
>JBOHWA010000309.1:0-3300 GCA_050735855.1 Binatia bacterium | reverse complement strand
CGGCGCCGAGGGACCGGCGCCCTCCATCAAGGCTACCCCACTCGGGACATCTACGCGCCGACCGAGGCGAGCACGTCGTCGGGTACGTCGATCTCCATCGTCAGCAGGCCCTGCGCCAGGGTTTTGCCCTGGTGATCGACGCGCAGGGATAGCGTGCCGCCGCCGCCGAGGGCGTTGTGCAGCATGAAGTTGAAGGCCAGCAGGTTGGGCAACTCGTAGCGCACGACCGTGCCCTTGATGAGATCCTGGTAGAAGGCCTTGACCCGCTTGGCGCTGAGGCATTCGCGCAGGAACGCGTAGGCGTCGGGCGAGCGCGCCGCGACGCCGATATTGGCGTGATCGCCTTTGTCGCCCGAGCGGGCGTAGGCGATGGTGCCGAGGCGCACGCTGCGGGCCCGGCTGGAGCGGTCGCTGGTGTTCTCGGTCGGCGCCGGGTCCTCGCTCGGGCGCGGGGCGCGGCCACCGCCGTCGAGGGTCATGGGCACCGCGGTGACGCGTTCCCCGCCATCCTGGCGCAGGGCGACGCGCGCGGTCAGCTGCTCGCGCGGCAGCAGCGCGGGCCAGAAGCCGTAGGCTTCCTGCACCTCGGGGCGGCCGCCGAAGATGCCGAGTCCCGGCGGGCCCTGCAGGGCGAAGCCGAGCAGGTTGGTGGCGAAGCGTTCCAGCTTCTTGCGGTCGGCGTCGGCGACGCCGATGCGGAAGACGATCTCGTTCGGCTCGATCGGCGCGGCGGCGCCGCCCCAGCAGGCGTTGACGCCGATGAAGTCGGTGCGGCGGTCGGCGAACTCGGTGCCGACGCGGTGCCAGACCATCTCGGCCAGCCGCTCGCCCTTGGCGATGACGTTGGGGCCGGAGATCAGCACGGTGCCGACGGCGCGATAACCGTGGCGGTAGACCATCGACAGCTTGAGCGTCGGCGGCGGCGGCGTGCCGCGGGCGTTGGTGACGCGCACGCGGTCGGGGCCGTCCTGGGTGAGCTGCAGGGCGGTGAAGTCGGTGCTGACGTCGGGGGTGAGGTAGGCGCGCGGGTCGCCGATCTCGTAGAGCAGCTGCTCGGTGACGGTGCGCGGTGTGACGCTGCCGCCGGTGCCCGGATGCTTGGTGACGACGAAGGCGCCGTCCGGGTAGGCCTCGGCGATCGGGTAGCCGGTGTCGAGCATCGACGGCAGGCGCTGCCAGTCGGTGAAGTTGCCGCCGGTCGTCTGCGCCCCGCACTCGAGGATGTGGCCGGCGGCGAGGCCGGCGGCGAGCCGGTCCCAGTCGTCCCAGGCCCAGCCGAACTCGTACACCAGCGGGGCGAGGATCAGCGCCGCGTCGGTGGTGCGGCCGGTGACGACGATGCGGGCGCCGCCGCGCAGCGCCTCGACCACCGGGCGGGCGCCGAGGTAGGCGTTGGCGGCGACGACGCGGCCGCGGATCTCGTCGTAGTGCCGTTCGCCGTCCATGTGGTCGAACGCCGCGCCGGCGGCGTGCAGTTCATCGAGCCGCGGCAGGATGTCGTCGCCGCTCACCACGCCGATCGGCAGCGCGACGCCGGCCGCCGTGCACATCGTCTCGATCGCCTCGGCGCAGCCGGACGGGTTGATGCCGCCGGCGTTGACCACCACCGTGATGCCGCGCTCGACGATCGCCGGCAGGGCGCGCTCGAGCTGCCGGACGAAGTCGTAGGCAAACCCGGCCTTGGGGTCGCGGGCGCGCTGGCGCTGCAGGATCACCATGGTGATCTCGGCGAGGAAATCCATGCTGACGTAGTCGATCGGGCCGCCGGTGACCTGGCGATAGAGCGCCTCGGGGTCGTCCCCCCAGTACCCACTGGCGTTGGCGATGCGCACGACCGACTTCATGGCGATGTCCTCCGACCCCGCCCGGCTTACGCTGCCGCGGCGCGGGATTGCAATGCCGGTCAACGCGGCGGCAGGCGGTCGGCCGGCCGCCCGGTGCGGGCGACGATCAGCTCCTCGAGCGCTGCGCCGTAGGCCGCGATCTCCAGCGCCGAGTCGCACGCCCGGTCGCGCAGCTGCCGCCGCTCCTCGAGCGTCAGCAGCTCCCACTGCTTGAGGTGCAGCTTGATGCCGACGCGATCGAGCTTGTCGCGCACCGAGCGGGGCATCAGCGCCAGATCGTCGTCTGCGGGCATTGGTGATGGAGAGATCTGTTCTTTTCAACGCAGAGGTCGCAGAGGCTCGCAGAGGTCGCGGAGGAGGAACAAATGGCTTTTCTTCTCTGCGAACCTCTGCGGACCTCTGCGTCCTCTGCGTTGAAAAAGAAGGACTAGGAGGGTTCGAAGCGCGTCACACCGTGGCGCGGCGCGCCCTTCGCGTCGCGCACTTCCTCGACGACGTTGCGGCCTTTGCACTTCGGGCAGGGAAAGTAGCGCGTCGCGCCGTCCTGGCGCGCCATCCAGTGCAGGTCGGGGTTGAGGATGTTCTCCGGCGTCACCTCGAAGGCGAGCAGGCCGCCGCAGGCGGGGTTGAGGCAGCGCAGCGCGTCGACGTCGACGGCTTTCTTCTTCTTCACCGGGGCGGCTTCGGCGCTCATGGGCGCGAGTGTTAGCCACATCGGCGGCGCGGCGGCAAGCGGCGGCGGCCGGCGCGCGCGCGGGCCGACGAATCCGCTTTCCCCCGGCGCCGGGCTGTGCTTCACTCCGCCCATCGAACCAGCTCGCGGCCCGGCGCAGGCGGGGTGGGGCGGGATGTGGCACGCCGAGTCGCTGGCCCAGGAGGCGGCGATGGACGAGCAGATCATCCTGGAAGAAGAGCTGATCGCGGAGGAGCGCGCGATCGAAGCGGCCCGGCTGGGGGCGGCGATGACCCGGCGCCGGATCGGCAAGCTGCCGGGACTGCGCGCGCCGCTCTGTGTCGCGCCAGACATCAGCGTGGCGGATGCGGTCGCCCTGATGACCGAGCACCGCATCGGCTGCATTCTGGTCGTCGACGCGGGTCGGCTCACGGGGGTGTTCACCGAGCGCGACGTGCTCACCAAGGTCGTCGCCGGCGGGCTCGACGCGGCGGCGACGCGGGTCGCGCAGGTGATGACGGCGGAACCCGAGTGCCTGACGCTCGACGACCGCGTCGCCTATGCGCTCAACATGATGAGCGTCGGCGGCTTCCGCCACATCCCGCTGGTCGACAGCGAGGGGCGTCCGACCGGGGTGCTGGCGATGCGCGACGTAGTCGACTTCATCGTCGACCTCTTCCCGGCCGAGGTGCTCAACCTGCCGCCGTCGCCGGCGCACGCCATCGCCCGCGAGCGCGAAGGCGCGTAGGCGCTATCTGGTGGCGCCGGCCCCCTGGCCCGCGC
>JBOHWA010000308.1:0-1578 GCA_050735855.1 Binatia bacterium | reverse complement strand
CAGGTGGCACCGCCGGCGCCGGGTGTGGCGGCCGAGGCGTCGGCGCCGCGGCCACCGCGGGTACGGCCGGGACCGCCGCAGCGCACCATGGACGCGCCGCTGCCGCGCGCCGAAGCGCTGCAGCAGTTGCCGGTCGTCGCCCTGGTCGGCCGGCCCAACACCGGCAAGTCGACCCTGTTCAATCGCCTGACGCGCTCGCGCCGCGCCCTGGTGGCGCCCGAGCCGGGGGTGACGCGCGACCGCAACATCGGCGTCGCCGATATCGGCGGCCGCCGCTTCCTGGTCGTCGACACCGGCGGCTTCGAGGCCGACGAAGGCGCCGAGCTCGGCCGCGCCGTGCGCGCCCAGGCCCTGCTGGCGGCCGAGGAGGCCGACATCGTCGTCGCCGTCCTCGACGGCCGCGCCGGGGTGAACCCGCTCGATCGCACACTGATGGAGCGCTTGCGGCCGCTGCGCCAGCCGGTGTTCATCGCGGTCAACAAGATCGACACCGGCAAGCAGGACGACCTGGTCGGCGAGTTCTTCTCGCTCGGCATCGAGCCGCTCTACCCGATCTCGGCCGAGCACGGCATCGGCATCAGCGACCTGCTCGAGGCGGTGGTCGCACGCCTGCCGGTGAGCCAGCCGGCTGCAGCGGACGAGGGGGCGCCGCCGACGTCGGTGGCGATCATCGGGCGTCCCAACGTCGGCAAGTCGTCGCTGCTCAACCGCCTGGTCGGCTACGAGCGCGCCATCGTCAGCGAGATCCCGGGGACGACGCGCGATGCCCTCGATACGCCGCTGGTGCACGACGGCTCGTCGTATCTGCTGGTTGACACCGCCGGCGTGCGCCGCCGCTCGCGCGTCCAGCAGCACATCGAGCGCGCCAGCGTCGTGCGCGCCCTGCGTGCGCTCGAGCGGGCGGAGATCGGGCTGATGGTCATCGACGCGGTCGAGGGCATGACCGAGCAGGACGCGCGCGTCGCCGGCTACGCCTGGGAGCGCGGCCGCGGGCTGGCGCTGCTGGTCAACAAGTGGGACGCCGTGCCGGACGATCAGCGCGACATGGCGACGTTCGCCGAGCACATCGACCACCGCTATCCGAGTCTCGCCGTGGTGCCGAAGCTCTTTCTCTCGGCGCTCACCGGCCGCGGCGTGCAGCGCGTCTGGGGCGCCATCGACGCGGTGGCGGCACAGTACCGCGGCCGCCTGCCGACCCCGAAAGTCAACCAGCTGATCGTCCGTGCCGTCGCACAACAGCCGCCGCCGATGGTGCAGGGGGTGCGGCCGCGCTTCTTCTACGGCACCCAGACGGCCACCGCGCCGCCGACGGTGACCGTCTTCTGCAGCGATCCGCGCCGCGTCGCGTCGGTGTACGAGCGCTATCTGACCAACCAGTTCCGCGCCACGTTCGGCCTCGCGGGCACCCCCCTGCGCCTGCGCTTCCGCGCCCGCGACGACCGCGACAAGCCCGCCCGCGACCGGCCGCGCAAGCGCTAGACGGTCACCGTCGTACTGGGCGGAACCGCACCCGTGCGGCATGGGCGCGACATCCAGCGCAGGCGATAGGACAAGTGGAGGGCGCCGGGCCCTCGGCGC
>JBOHWA010000307.1:0-3398 GCA_050735855.1 Binatia bacterium | reverse complement strand
CTGGAGGGCGCCGGTCCCTCGGCGCCGGGGGCGGGGTGGGGCGCCCGAGGCGAGCATGGGACCCTTCACGGCGAGCCCACCGCCCCACCCCCGGCGCCGAGGGACCGGCGCCCTCCAGTTTCAGGGGCGCACTTCGTAGTACGCGTTCACCGGGTTGCCGAAGTCGTGCCGGCGGAAGCGGGTGAAGCCCGCCGCGGCGGTCATCTCGCGCGCCACCGGCTCGCTGAAGCCGAGCGTGCCGAGGCCGGCGCCCTCGGGGTGGGAGAGCGACGAGGACAGGCAGCTGAGGACCGAGAAGCCGTACATCATCGCCGCCATCGGGTTGCCCTGCAGGTTCTCCTCGAAGCTCGGCTTGGCGTTGATGTCGACGATCATCCAGGTGCCGTCGGGCTTGATCGAGCGGCGCACGGCGCGCATCACGTCGGCCGGATGGGTCATGTCGTGCAGGCAATCGAAGGCGGTGACGAGGTCGAAGCGGGCGTCCTCGGGCAGCGGCTCGCGGCGCGCGTCGTGGAAGCTGACGTTGGCGAGGCCGCTCTCCTGGCGATAGCGCTCGGCGTGCGCCAGGGCATGCTCGGAGATGTCGTAGCCGTGGAAGCGCGACGCCGGGAAGGCCTTGGCCATCTCGAGCAGGGCGACGCCGGTGCCGCAGCCGATGTCGGCGGCGGTGCCGCCGGCGCTGAGCTTCTCCGCCACGCCGTCGAGCTGCGGCAGCGCCACCGGCACCAGGATGGTGCGGAACCAGGGGCCGCACATGCCCTCGATGCCGCGCGCGCCCTCGGCGCCGAAGGCGTCGTAGGGCAGGCCGACGCCGGTGGAGAACGACTCCAGCAGCTGCTCGAGCACGTTCATCTGCGCCGGCAGGGCGACGAAGGCGCCGGCGGCGAACGCCGGGCTGGCGTCGTTGGCGAGCACCAGGGCGGCGACCGGCGACATCGAGAAGCGGTCGTCGCCATCGTAGTCGATCAGCCCCGCCGCCGCCTGGCCGCGCAGCCACTCGCGCACCCAGCGCTCGTGCAGGGTGGTCTTCGCCGCCAGCGCCGCGCTGGTCAGCGGGCCGGCATCCTGCAGGGCGCGGTACAGGCCGAGGTGGTAGCCGAGATAGATCATCCCGGACACCACCATGCCGCTCAGGTTGTCGAAGACGCGCTTGACGTACGCGTGCAACAGCTCGGTGAAGTCAGTCAGCTCCTCGTGCGCCGCCATTCGGGTCCTCCTGGATCACCGCAGACTGCCCGCACGCGCTGGGGTGCGCAAGGAATCCCGATTTCAACGCGAAGGCGCGAAGACGCGAAGGGCGCAGGGACGCTCTGCTCGAGAAGCCAACGCCGGGAAGCCCAGGTGAAGTCCAGCCAACAACGGATGACACGGATTGAGCGGATTTCTGAGTCCTACTCCGCTCAATCCGCGTATTCCGTTGTTTGGGCCCTGAGTTTTTTGGCAACGCCCATGCCGTTCATGCAGCGTCTCCCCGCGTCCTCCGCGTTGAATCCGTTCCGAAGTCCGAAATCCGCTGAATCCGCTAAATCCGTTGTTCGCCCTTCGGCGCGCGGTATAGGAGGTCCTATGGAAGGAGACCGACGTGAGCGCTGATCTGATCATCCGCGGGGGCACCATCGCCGACGGCAGCGGGGCGCCGGTGTTCGAGGGGGATGTCGCCATCACCGGCGACCGCATCACGGCGGTCGGCGCGGTCGCCGGGCGGGGGCGCGAGGAGATCGATGCGCGCGGCCAGCTGGTCACGCCGGGCTTCGTCGACATCCACACCCATCTCGACGCGCAGATCACCTGGGATCCGCTCGGCTCGCCGTCGACGCTGCACGGCGTCACCTCGGTGGTGGTGGGCAACTGCGGCGTCGGGTTCGCGCCCTGCAAGCCGAAGGACCGCGACTACCTGATGTTCCTCATGGAAGGGGTCGAGGACATCCCGCAGGCCGCCATGCGCGCCGGGCTGCAGTGGACCTGGGAGACCTTTCCCGAATACCTGCAGACGCTCGATCGGCTGCCGCTCGGCCCCAACGTCGGGGCGCACATCAGCCACGCACCGCTGCGCATCTACGCCATGGGCGAGCGCGGCGCGAGCGACGCCGAGCCGAGCGACGAAGAGCTCGCCTTCATGCGCCTGGCCGTCGGCGAGGCGCTGCGCGCCGGCGCGCTCGGCTTCGCCACCGGCCGCACCACCATGCATCGCACGCCGGCCTGGGATCCGGTGCCGGGCACCTTCGCCTCGCCGCGCGAGCTGGCCGCGCTGGCCGGCGCGCTGGCCGAGGAGGGTGCCGGCGTCTTCGAGCTGGTGCCCTACGGCGGCGCCGGCGAGGACGCCGCGGGCGTGCTCAAGGAGTTCGACTGGATGACGCCGCTGGCGCGCGATACCAACCGGCCGTTCAGCCTGGCGCTGATCCAGAACCTCGCCTACCCGGACGCCTGGCGCGAAGCGCTCACCCTGGTCGAGGCGGCGGCGGCGCGCGGCGCCCACATCGCGCCGCAGGTCGCGGTGCGCGGCGTCGGCGTGCTGATCGGCTTCGACATCGCCATCAAGCCGCTGTCGCTCTATCCCGCCGCCGGCGATCTCGTCGACCTGCCGCGCGCCGAGGCCGTGGCGCGGCTGCGCGATCCCGCCGTGCGCGCCCGCCTGCTGGCGAGCGTCGCCGACCACCCCGGCACCATCATGGGCGGCATGGCGACGCTCGAGCACGTCTTCCTGCTCGACCGCGACGGCGTCGGCGCCTACGACACCGACCCGGCGCGCAGCGTCGTCGCGCTCGCCCGCCAGCGCGGCGTCGCCCCGCTCGAGCTGATGCTCGACGCGATCATCGAGCACGAGGGACGCAACTTCTTCCTCGTGCCGCTCTTCAACCCGGATCTCGACGCCGCCGCGGCGATGCTGCAACACCCGTTGACCACCATCGGGCTGGGCGATTCCGGCGCCCACACGACGCAGACCTCGGACGCCAGCTACCCGACCTTCGCGCTCGCCTACTGGGTGCGGCAGCGCCAGTTGATGCCGCTCGAGCGCATGGTGCAGAAGCTGACCGCCGACCTCGCCACCATGTGGGGCATCGCCGACCGCGGCGTGCTGCGCCCGGGCGCCTTCGCCGACCTCAACCTCATCGACTTCGACCGCCTCGACCTGATCCGCCCCGAAGTCCGCCACGACATGCCCACCGGCGCCGCCCACCTCCACCAGGGCGCCACCGGCTACGTCGCCACCATCGTCAACGGCCAGATCCTGATGCGCGACGGCGCCCACACCGGCGCGCATCCGGGGACAGTGTTGCGCAACGGGCTGGCGGCGCGCCGGTGATCACGCCCGTGGAGGGCGCCGGGCCCTCGGCGCCGGGGGTGGTGTGGTGGGGTGCTCGCCGCCAGCACGGCGCCGAGGGCCCGGCGCCCTCCAC
>JBOHWA010000306.1:0-3253 GCA_050735855.1 Binatia bacterium | reverse complement strand
GCCGGGGGTGGCGAGGCGGGGTACTCGCCGCGAGCACGGCGCCGAGGGACCGGCGCCCTCCATTCTGTGCCCGCCGCGAGCCCGGGATAGGTTGTTAGGCTGTTCGGCAGAAGAAGCGAGCAGCCAGCAGCTAGCAGCTGATGGTCGCCGGGCGCACTGGCGCTCCTCCGTGTCTTCTGTGCTCTCTGTGGTGAAGTCCTTCTTCGTCTTCGAGTCTCCCGCTCAAAAACCGATCGCGCAGCCGTCCTTGCGCGGATCCGAGCCGCCCCAGTAGGCGCCGGTGGCGGGATCGATCAGCAGCCCCTGGGCGCCGCCGAAGCCGCCGCCGAGGAGGGCGGCGGTCTCGTCCTCGACCACGTGCCCGCGCCGCTGCAACTCGGCCCCGACCCGCCCCTGCAGCGCGCGCTCGAGGGCGACGCGGTCGGTGCCCAGATAGTTGAAGCGCGGCCGGTCGATCGCTTCCTGGATGTTGCGGCCGCCATCGACCAGATGGCTGACGAGTTGCACGTGCCCCTGCGCCTGCATGTCGCCGCCCATGACGCCGAACGAGGCGAGCGGTCGGTCGTCCTTGAACAGCATGGCAGGGATGATGGTGTGGAACGGCCGCTTGCCGGGCGCCAGACAGTTCGGATGCGCCGGGTCGAGCGAGAAGCCGAAACCGCGGTTCTGCAGCACGATGCCGGTGTCGCCGGCGACGAGGCCGGAGCCGAAGGCGAGGTACAGGCTGTTGATCAGCGAGACGACGTTGCCGTCGCGATCGGCGGTGGTGAGATAGACGGTGTCCGAACCGACCCAGAGCTGGCCTGGCGCAACGCGTTTGGCGGCATTGACGGGATCGATGAGCGCGGCGCGGCCCTGCGCGTAGTCCTTCGACAAGAGATCGGCCACCGGCACCGCGGCGTGCTCGGGGTCGGCGATGTAGCGGTTGCGGTCGGCGAAGGCGAGCTTGATCGCCTCGATCTGCAGGTGCGCCAGCGCCGCGGGTTCGTCGCGCAGCGCGGCGAGGTCGAAGCATTCGAGGATGTTCAACGCCAGCAGTGCCGCCAGGCCCTGGCCGTTGGGCGGCAGCTCGCACACCTGGTGGCCGCGGTAGTCGGTGCGGATCGGCTCGACCCAGGTCGAGGTGTGCGCCGCCAGGTCGTCGGCGTCGAGCAGGCCGCCCTCGTCGCGCGAGCACGCCGCGATCGCCGCGGCCGTTGCGCCGCGGTAGAACTCGTCGCGCCCGCCGGCGGCGAGGCGGCGCAGGCTGCGCGCCAGATCGGCAAAGCGGACGATCTCGCCCAGCCGCGGCGCCCGCCCCTCGACGGTGAAGGTGCGCAGCGCCTGCGCTTGCTGCAACAGCGCGGCGGCGAACCGCCACTGCAGGGCGATGATCTCGCTGACCGCGAAGCCGGCCTCGGCGTACTCGATCGCCGGCGCCAGCGCGTCGGCGAACGAACGCGCGCCGAAGCGCTCGATCGCCGCGCACCAGGCGTCGACGGCGCCGGGCACGGTGACCGCCAGCGGGCCGAACATCGGCATCTGCGTGTGGCCGCGGGCGAGCAGCGCCTCGCGCGTCGCTGTGCGCGGCGCCCGTCCGCTGCCGTTGAGCCCGTAGAGGCGGCGGTCGCCGGCATGCCAGACGAGCATGAAGCAGTCGCCGCCGACGCCGGTCATGAACGGCTCGACGACCCCGAGCACGGCGGCGGCGGTGATCGCCGCGTCGACCGCGTTGCCACCGGCGCGCAGCGCCTCGACCCCCGCCAGCGCCGCCAGCGGCTGGCTGGTGCAGACCATGCCGCCGCGCCCGAGCACCATCGAGCGCTGGCTGCCTTTGTCAGGGTCCGTGCGGTGTGAGGCGAACATTGGGGATGGTTGGGCTGTTTTTTTCAACGCAGAGGACGCAGAGGATCGCAGAGGTTCACAGAGAAGAAAAACTAAAATTTGGAAACCCAGCGGCGAACGCGCCGCCGAATGTCGATGCCTCGCCTCCGCAGCGGTCCTCTGCGGGCCCTCCCTCTGCGTCCTCTGCGCTGAAAAAGACGCTCGCGACAATCACCGCGTGCGCGAGACATACGGCACGCGTTCGAGGTTGCAAAGGCCTCGCGTCGCCCCTGTAATGGTCCGGATGATGTGCCGCGCCACCCCACTCGTGGTCTTGTGCGGCGCGATGTGGAGCGCGGTGGCGCTGGCGGGGACCGTCAGCCCGGAGGCGCTGGCACAGGCGCGCCGCGATGGCGACGTGGCGGTCATCGTCGCCCTGCGCGCCCCGACCGTCGCGCCGCGGGTGCGCGGGGAGCGGGCGCATCGACTGGCGCTCGAGCGGCTGCGCCGCGCCGTGCTCGACGGCCTGCCGGCGGACGAGGTCGAGGTCGCGCACGTCTATCGCTCGCTCGCCGGCTTTTCCGGCCGCCTCTCGGCCCGCGCGCTCGAGCGCCTGGCCGACGACCCGGACGTGGTGAGCGTCGACCTCGACCAGGTCGGCCACGCCGCACTGCAGGGCAGCGTGCCGCAGATCGGCGCCGATCGCGTCCACGCGCGCGGCGTCGACGGCAGCGGCGTGACCATCGCGGTCCTCGATGCCGGCGTCGAGGCGGCGCAGCCGGA
The DNA here is from genome assembly GCA_050735855.1 of Binatia bacterium. Lineage (GTDB taxonomy): Bacteria > Desulfobacterota > Binatia > HRBIN30 > CADEER01 > JBOHWA01. The sequence goes on along the minus strand of JBOHWA010000306.1, from coordinate 667 downwards.
CATCGCCGATGCCCTGGTCGCCGAAGCCTGCTTCTGCCGCGCCGGGCGGGTGTCCGCAAGCCGCACGCGGGGGACCTGTTGCCCGGGCGGTGCGCAGGCCGAGGGTCCGGGCAGCGCCGCCGCGGTGAACGAACACGGGCCGCACGTCGCCGGCATCGCCGTGTCGCGCGGGCGGGTCGCCTCGCCGGGCGTCGCCCCGGGCGCCCGCCTGGTCGCCGTGCGCGTGCTCGATGCCGAGAACCAGGGCTTCGTCTCCGATTGGGTCGCCGCGCTCGATTGGATCGCCAGTGAGCGACCGGATGTCCGCGTCGTCAACATGAGCCTGGTCAGCGCGGAGCTGTTCAGCGGCGACTGCGAGCGCGGCTGCGGCGGGCGCTCGGGCTGCGCCGCGAACCTGCTGTTTGCCGACGCCATGGAGCAGCTCTGGGCGCGCGGCGCGCTGGTGGTCGCGGCGGCGGGCAACCAGGGGCGCCGCAACGGCATGTCGTCGCCGGCGTGTGTGTCGCGCGCGGTGGCGGTCGGCGCGGTCGATGAGACCGATAGCGTGTGGGAGAAAAGCAACAGCAGTCGGACGCTCGATCTGTTGGCCCCCGGCGTCGAGATCGTCTCCGACGGCCTCGACGGCGAGCTGCAGCGCCTGACCGGCACCTCGATGGCGGCGCCGCAC
>JBOHWA010000305.1:0-2729 GCA_050735855.1 Binatia bacterium | reverse complement strand
CTGCTGCGGCGGCTGCGCGAGTGCGGCGTCGTCGTCTTCGCCGAGGGCACCACCGGCGCTGCGCCGCTGCCGGCGCCGTTCGCCGACGGCCTGTTCCGCCTGCTGCACCGCGGCGGCGTCCCGCTCGTGCCGGTGACGATTCGCTACGGCGCGCGGCGAGCCTACTGGACCGACGCGCGCGGCATCGCCGAGCATCTGCGTACCGTGCTGGCGCCCCGCGGCCTCGACGCGTCGGTCCACATCGGCGTCGCCATCGCCCCCACCACCTGCCGCGACGCCGCCGCGCTCGGCGCCGCGCTGTACACCGCCGTCAGCGCGCCGATCCTGGCCCACGGCGAACTCGCCGGTTGACCGGCGGTGGACCGGCTGACTACCTAGCGGCAGTGTCCGTGCTCTACGTGCTGCTCAGCACTCTCGGCGAACGCCGCCACGCCAGGCTTCTGCTCGCGGTCGCGGTCGCCTGGCTCACGCTGCACGAGGTGCGACCGGCGCGGGCGGGCTGCAACGTCATCCCACCGGCGGTGCGGGCGTTTCGCGGTGCGGTCGGAGCGGTGGACAAGCCGTTTGCGCGGCCCGGGGACTGGGTCACCGTGAGCCTGAGCGGGGACTGCGCCGCGGATGCGACCGCGCTGCCAGCGGCCGGCGCGGCGGTGGTGAGCTTCATCTTCGCTCCGCCGGGCGGGGCGCCGCGACGGCTGGTGGCGGTGACCGAGGGCTGCGCGGCGCTGCCGGCGAGCGCGTGCTCGGGGTCGGTGGCGTGCATCGCGGCGAACCGCGCCGGTGAGCCGATCTCGCTCGAGCGGCTCGACGCGCGCACGCTGCGCTTCCGCTTCCCCGACACCGATGCCCTGTTCCAGGCGGCCGCCGACGATCGCACCCTGGCGGGTCCGCTGGCCATCGCCGTGACGGCGATCGACGAACCGCTGCCGTGTGCGCTGCTCAGCGCGTCGTGCGCGCAGGCGCACGGCGCGCATGCCTGCATCGACGCGCTCTACGCCACCAACGGGACCTGCAATACCGATCCCGACCAGACCTTCCCGCATTTCACCGCGCTGCCGCCGTCCAACAACTACGCCGCGCTGTGCACCGAGCCGGCGTTTCCCGCCGGGCCCTGCAGCGGCGCGGCCGACGAGATCCGCTTCACCATCGACGCGGCCGGCAACGTGCTCCTGCCGATGGACTGGCGCGGCGTGCGCGTCGATCGCGACGCGGTGCCGGTGGCCCGCCTGCTGCGCGCCAGCAGCAGCGTCGAGGCCTTTCCCGGCGGCGGCCTGCCGGTCCAGGTGGCGGATGGCCGCAGTCTCGGCGCCTATTCGCCGGAGGGCATCAAGCTGCCGCCACTGTTCGATCCGCAACAGAATCCCGCCGACCGCGGCGTCGCCACCTTCTTCGGCTCGACCGACGCGACCGAGACCGTGCTGCGCATCGCCCGCGGTGCGACGTGCACCGGCGGTGCCCACAGCGGCGCGCCGTGCGGGGATGATGGCGATTGTCCGGCGGCGGAGTGCGGGCCGGGCCTGTTCGACTTTGCCAGCCGGCAGCTCGACGGCGGCGGCCCGGCCGTGTTGCGCCTGGGGGCGTGTTTCGGCGGGGCCAGCCCGCTGGCGAGCTGCCTCGACGACGCGAGCTGTGGCGGCGGGCAGTGCGGCAGCTTCACGCTCGCCGCACTCGATCCGGTGCCGCTCGATGGCCTGAATCAGAGCGCGCAGCTCAACGCGCTGGTGATGGAGGAAGCGATTCCGGATCCGCCGCGCGACTTCAACGGCGATGGCGACGCGGTCGATCACGTCATCAAGCTCGGCGCCCGCTCCGACGGCGTGACGCAGCCGATCGGCATCAACGGCAGCGAGGGCCGCGCCATCGCGCGCATCGTCCAGCCGCCGTTCAGCTTCCCGGCGCTGGCCGCCCAGGACGATCTGGTCGCCTTCCTGGAACCGGAGGCCCTGCAGGCGGGCGTCGATGCCAACGGCAACGGCCTGGTCCTCGACACCACGCTGCGCGTCTACCGCGTCAGCCCATCCGGCGCCGTGGATCTGTCGCCGAGCCCGGCGCTGGCTGCGGATGCGGAGCCGATTCTCGACGGCCGCAGCCTCGCGACCTCGGCCGGGCGCGTCTTCTTCCGTCGCGCCGAGCGCGACGGCGCGCCGACGGTGCGCGAGGACGTGTTTCTCACCCCGCCCGGCACGGCGAGCGACGGCCCCTTCTTCGGCGGCGCTGTGCAGGCGAGCGAGGATGGCCGGTACGCGGTGTTCGGCAGCGACTCTCGCCAACTGGTGCCGAACGACACCAACGACGTCTGCGACACCGATTTCGACGGCGAGGCCGATGACAACTGTTTCGATGTCTTCGTTCTCGACCGGCTCAGTCACCTCACGACGCGCATCAGCGTGGCGTCGGATGGCAGCGAAGCAAACGGCGGGTCCGTCGTCGAGATGATCACGCCCGACGGGCGCTTCATCATCTTCAACAGCCGGGCGACGAACCTCGACCCGGCGCAGCCGGGCGAAGGCATCTTCATCCACGATCAACTGACCCGGACCACCGCGCGCCTGCCGCTGACCGGCGTGCAGGCGCTGTCCGACGACGGCCGCTTCATCCTGACGCTCGATTGCCAGCTGATCGGACCCGACCTCTACCGCTGTGACGAGCGTGTGCTCGATCGCGTCAGCGGCGAGAGCACGCGCATCGCCACGGCGTTCAGCGCGCTGCCGGCGGTCACGGTCCTCTAC
>JBOHWA010000304.1:0-2512 GCA_050735855.1 Binatia bacterium | reverse complement strand
GCGCGCCTTGCCAGGGACGTCGATGCCTCGCCGATATAGGCAGCGAACTTCGGGGACGGGACACTAGGACCGGGCCGCAGCGGAGGCGGCCGACGATGCCTGCAGCCCTCGAGTTCTGGTTCGAGTTTGCCAGCACCTATTCCTATCCCGCGGCGATGCGGATCGAGGCGCTGTGCGCCGCCGCCGGCGTCGAGTTGCGCTGGCGTCCGTTCCTGCTCGGCCCGATCTTTGCCGCCCAGGGCTGGCGCGACTCGCCGTTCAACATCTACCCGGTCAAGGGCGACTACATGTGGCGCGACCTGGCGCGGCTGTGCGACGGCTACGGCCTGCCGCTGCGCCGGCCCTCGGTGTTTCCGCGCAACGGCCTGCTCGCCGCCCGCGTGGTCAGCGCCCACGCCGCGGCGCCCTGGGTGCCGCGCTTCGTCCGCGCGGTGTATCAGGCGAACTTCGTCGACGACTTCGACATCGCCGAGCCCGCCGTGCTGCGCGACGTGCTCGCCGAGCTCGGCCTCGCCCCGGCGCCGATCCTCGCCGCCGCCGGCACGGAGACGGCGAAGCAGGCGCTGCGCGCCCACTCCGACGAGGCCATCCGGCGCGGCATCTTCGGCGCCCCGGCGTGCACCGTCGGCGGCGAGCTCTTCTGGGGCAACGATCGCCTCGAGGAGGCGCTCGCCTGGGCCTGCGGCGCCCAGGCGGCGGACGACGCGGCGGTCGACGACGTGCTGCACTTCTGGTTCGGCGCTCCGGACGATGACGCCGCGACGCTGGCGGCCAAGGAGGCGCGCTGGTTCGACGCCGACGCGGCCTTCGACGGCGAGTGCAGGGCCCGCTTCGCGGCGCTGCTGTCGCGCGCCGTGGGCGGCGAGCTCGACGCCTGGCAACAGACGCCGCGCGGCCGGCTGGCGCTGATCGTGCTGCTCGACCAACTGCCGCGCAACATCTACCGCGGGCGCGCCGCGGCCTTCATCGGCGACGCGCGGGCGCTGCGCCTGGCGCTGGCGGGGATCGACGCCGGCGCCGACCGCGCCCTCGATCCGGTCGAGCGCAGCTTCTTCTATCTGCCGCTCGAGCACGCCGAGGATCTCGCGCTGCAGGAGCGCAGCGTCGCCGCCTTCGCCGGGCTCGCCGCCGAGGTGCCCCCGATCCAACAGGCGCTGGCCGTCGAATGGTTGGGCTACGCCCGCCAGCACCGCGACCTCATCGCCCGCTTCGGCCGCTTCCCGCATCGCAACCGCAGCCTCGGCCGGCCGTCGACGGCCGCCGAGCAGACCTACCTGGAGAGCGCCCCCGCCTTCGGCCAATGACGGCGGCGGCGCCCGTCGACCACCGTCAGAGGCCGGTGCACATCTCGTTGGTCGACTGGAAGCCGAGCTGGCGGTAGAGCGGGCGCCCGGCGGCGGAGGCGTGCAGGGCGACGCGCGCGATGCCGCGCTCGCCGCACCAGGCGAGGATGACGTTCATCAGGTCGCGCGCCAGGCCACGGCCGCGAAAGGCGGGCTCGGTGTAGACGTTGAGCACGTACGCCTCCTCGCCGCCGGCGAGGTGCTCGGGACGTGGCAGCAGGGGGCGGCAGACGACGCCGGCGCCGGCGACGACGGCGCCGTCGATCTCGAGCAACCAGCCGCGGTAGGTTGCGCTCGCCAGCGCCGGGCCGAGGTGGGCCAGGCTGGCGGTGTAGAGCGCCGCGGCGTCGGCCGGCGCCAACTGTCCCATGTCGACGAACATGGCGACGCGATGATGGGCGACCACTGGCGCATCGGCGGCGATCGCCGGGCGCACGCGATGGGGGAGGGCGACGGCGGCGTGCATGACGGCTACCATGCGGGGTCCGACCCCGGTCGGGCAACCCTTTTCAAGCCGCGTCGAAACGGCCATAGGTGCCGCCCCGTGGCACGCGCGGCGGGTGATCAGTCGAGGAGGCGACCATGGAGTGGATGACCAACCCGGAGATCTGGATCGCCTTGGTGACGCTGACGGTGCTCGAGCTCGTGCTCGGCATCGACAACGTCATCTTCATCTCCATCCTGTCCGGCAAGCTGCCGGCCGGACAGCAGCAACGCGCCCGCACCCTGGGGCTCGGGCTGGCGATGGTGACGCGCATCCTGCTGCTGCTGTCACTCGCCTGGCTGGTGCGCCTGACGGCGCCGCTGATGACGGTCCTCGGCCAGGAGGTGTCCGGCCGCGACCTGATCCTACTGGTCGGCGGCCTCTTCCTGCTCGCCAAGAGCACGCACGAGATTCACGCCAAGCTGGAAGGCGCCGAGGGTGAGCAGAACGTCGCCGCGCACCCCTCGTTTGCCAACGTGATCACCCAGATCCTGCTGCTCGACATCGTCTTCTCGCTCGACTCGGTGATCACCGCCGTCGGCATGGTGAAGGAGATCCCGGTGATGGTCGCCGCGATCATGATCGCCGTCGTGATGATGATGGTGTTCGCCGGCCCGATCAGCAGCTTCGTCGAGCGCCACCCGACGGTGAAGATGCTGGCGCTGAGCTTTCTGCTCCTCATCGG
>JBOHWA010000303.1:0-7378 GCA_050735855.1 Binatia bacterium | reverse complement strand
GCGGTGCGCCGCTGGCACCCGTCGTGCAGCAGCAGGCGGTCGGCGCGCTGCTGGCGCAGCGCGGCATCCGGCTCGAGCGCCATCTCACCCACTGTCCGCCGTGCCGGCGCAAGCAGGTCGCCGCGGCGCAGGCCGGCCTGCTCGGCGCCCATTTCCATCCGCCGCTCGTCGGCGCCCGCCCGGCCGGCCGACCGGCGGGGCAGGAGAGCTGAGATGGCGACGCTGCCCGCCCCGCTCGACCAGCTCATCGCCGACTACGGCCCGCATCTCAACTACGAGCCGCCGGGCGGCTTCGCGGCGCGCACCGCGCCCGATCGCAAGGTCGAGACGCACTGCTGCTTCTGCGGCCAGCAGTGCGGCGTCAAGCTGCTGGTCAAGGACGAGCGCGTCGTCGGCGTCGAGCCCTGGGAGGAGTTCCCCTTCAACCGCGGCAAGCTCTGCCCCAAGGGCATCAAGCGCTACCTGCAGAACAACCACCGCGACCGCCTGCTGTATCCGCTGGTGCGCACCGGCCACGGCTTCTCCCGCATCCCCTGGGACGAGGCGCTGGGTCTCGCCGCCGAGCGCATCGAGCGCATCCAGCGCCGAGCCGGCCGCGACAGCATGGCGGTGCTCTCCGGCGCCTCGCTGACCAACGAGAAAGCCTACCTGATGGGCAAGTTCGCCCGCCTGGCGGTGGGCACGCGCCACATCGATTACAATGGCCGGCTGTGCATGGTCGCCGCCGGCGCCGGCAACCTGAAGGCCTTCGGCATCGACCGCGCCGCCAACCCCTGGGAGGACATCGCCGCCGCCGATCTGATCATGGTGCTGGGCTCGAACGTCTCCGAGTGCAGCCCGATCACCACCGACTACATCTGGCGGGCCCGCGATCGCGGCGCGCGGCTGATCGTCGTCGACCCGCGGCTGACCCCGATCGCGCGCACTGCCGACCTCTATCTGCCGGTGCGCCCGGGGCGCGACGCGATGCTGATGAACGCCATGCTGCACGCCGTCATCCGCCTGGGCGGCGTCGACCAGGCCTTCGTCGACGCGCACACCACCGGCTTCGCCGAGCTGCGCGCGACGGTCGACCGCTACGCGCCCGAGCGCGTGGCCCGCGAAGTCGGCATCCCCGCCGCCAGCATCGTCGAGGCCGCCGAGCGCTGGGTGCAGGCGCCGCGCACCATGCTGCTGCACGCGCGCGGCATCGAGCACCACACCACCGGCGTCGACGCCGTCCTCACCTGCATCAACCTGGTGCTGGCGAGCGGCAAGATCGGCAAGCCGGGCTGCGGCTACTCCAGCATCACCGGCCAGGGCAACGGCCAGGGGGCGCGCGAGCACGGCCAGCGCTGCAACCAGCTGCCCGGCGCGCGCGACATCGAGAACCCGGCGCACCGCGCCACCGTCGCGGCGCGCTGGGGCGTGCCCGAGGCCAGCCTGCCCGGCAAAGGCGCGACCGCGCCGGAGATCGTCGAGCTGATCCACGCCGGCGACATCCGCGGGCTGCTGTCGATCTGCTTCAACCCGCTGGTCTCGCTCCCCGACGCGCACTTCACCCGCACGGCGCTCGAGCGGCTCGACTTCTATGTCGCCATCGACTTCTTCCTCTCCGAGACGGCGCGCCATGCCGACCTCATCCTGCCGGGCTCGCTGCAGGAGGAGGACGAGGGCACGGTCACCAGCGTCGAAGGACGCGTCGTCCGCATCCGCAAGGCGGTCGAACCGCCGGGCGAGGCGCGCGCCGACTGGCGCATCATCTGCGACCTGGCGCAGCGGCTCGGCGCCGAGGGGCACTTCGCGTTCAAGAGCCCGGCCGCGATCTTCGACGAGCTGCGGCAGGTCTCCGCTGGCAGCGTCGCCGATTACAGCGGCATCACGTACGAGAAGATCGAACAGCAGATGGGGGTCTTCTGGCCCTGTCCCGACCTCGACCATACGGGCACGCCACGCCTGTTCGAGAACGGCCGCTTCGCCCATCCCGACGGCCGCGCCCGCTTCCACGCCGTCGACTATCGCCCGCCGGCGGATCCGCTCGACGACGCGTACCCGATCATCCTGACCACCGGGCGCATCGTCTCGCAGTTTCTCTCCGGCACGCAGACGCGGCGCATCGGCCCGTTGGTCGACCACCAACCCGAGCCGCTGGTCGAGATGCACCCGAGGTTGGCGGAGCAACTCGGTATCGCCGACGGTATGCGCGTGCGTGTCACCAGCCGGCGCGGGCACATCGACCTCTGCGCGCACGTCGTCGCCACCATCCGGCCCGACACCGTCTTCATCCCCTACCACTGGGGCGGCGATCGCTCCGTCAACCGCCTGACCCTGCGCGCCTACGATCCGATCGCCAAGATTCCCGAGTTCAAGGTCTCGGCGGTGCACATCGAGCCGTTGCCCGCCGGAGGTGCCATATGATCCTCGAGCTGTTCGTCGACGCCAACCGCTGCATCGGCTGCCGCGCCTGCGAGGAAGCGTGCAGCGAGTGCCCCGGCCACGGCGGGCAGACGATGATCCACGTCGACTTCCTGCAGCGCGCCGTCTCGGTGCAGAGCGCGCCGACGGTCTGCATGCACTGCGCCGAGCCGGCCTGCGCCAGCGTCTGCCCCGCCGACGCGATCAAGATCGACGCCGAGGGCATCGTCCTCAGCGCCGCGCCGGAGCGCTGCATCGGCTGCGGCAACTGCGCCGTCGCGTGCCCGTTCGGCGTGCCCACCATCCATCCCGGCGTCGAGCTGATGATGAAGTGCGACCTCTGCTACGACCGCACCGCGGTCGGTCAGAAGCCGATGTGCGCCACGGTCTGCCCGTCGGGGGCGCTGTTCTACGGCACCGCGGCCGAGGTCGAGGACCGCCGCCGCGCCCGGCCGCTGAACGAGTTCAGCTTCGGCGACCATCATTTGCGCACGCGCAACCATCTCATGGTGCCGGCCCCGGTCGACCACGTGCCGGTCGGCGCCGGCCCGACCCGGCCGCGCACGCGCGCCGAGCAACAACTCGAGGAGGCCCTGTGGTGACCCGCGACGATCCCTTCCCACTCGCCGCGGCGGCCGAGCATCGCCTCGATCGCCGCCGCCTGCTGCGCGCCGCCGGCTGCGCCGCGGCGCTCGCCGCGGTCGGCGAATGGGCGACGCGCATCGTCGAAGCCGCCACGCCCGGCGTGCGCGCCGTGCAGCTCGACGCGAGCGAGCCCCTGGCTGTCGGCGCGGCGCGCGCCGTCGCCGGCGACGCCGGCGGCGAGGCGCTGGTGGTGCGCCTCGAGGCCGACAGCGTGGTCGCCTTCGATCGCCGCTGTCCGCACCTCGGCTGCCCGGTGCTCTGGTCGGCCGAGCGCAGCCGCTTCGAATGCCCCTGCCACCACGCCGCCTTTGACGCGCGCACCGGGCGCGTCCTGTTCGGCCCGCCGCGGCGCGGGCTGACGCCGGCGACGGTGACGGTCGCGTGACCGCTCGCATGACCCACCAAGGAGGATGAGGACATGCAACGCACGACACGTGTGAAGCGGCAGACCAACGGCGCGCCCGCCCTGTCGCGCCGGGACTTCCTGAAGGTTTCCGGCGGCGCCGTCGGCCTGTTGCTGGCCGGCATGCCGCGCGGCTGGGTCGGCGGCGCCTATGCGAGCGACGCCCCCGAGCATCCGCAGGTGCGCATCGGCGTCATCGCGCTCACCGACTGCTCGTCGATCGTCATGGCGCACGAGCTCGGGCTGTTCAGGAAGTACGGCATCGACTCGACCATCTCCAAGGAGGCGTCGTGGGCGGTGATTCGCGACCGCCTGACGCTCGGTGAGAACCAGGCCACCCACATGCTCTACGGGATGCCGTACGCGTCCAGCATGGGCCTGCTCGGCTCACCGAAGAAGGCGATGATCATTCCCTTCTGCCTCAACCACAACGGCCAGGCGATCACGCTGAACACGGCGTTGCTCGAGCAGGGCGTCAAGACGCCGCAAGCGCTCAAGCCGGTGGCCGAGGCGGCGAAGCAGAAGGGCGAGCCGCTGAGCTTCGCCATGACCTTCCCCCCCGGCACGCACGCCATGTGGATGCGCTACTGGCTGGCCAGCGGCGGCATTCATCCGGACAAGGACGTCACGCTGATCACCGTGCCGCCGCCGCAGATGGTCGCCAACATGAAGGTCGGCAAGATGCACGGCTTCTGCGTCGGCGAGCCGTGGAACGCGCGCGCCATCGCCGACGGCATCGGCTTCACCGCCGTCACCTCGCAGCAGATATGGAAGGACCACCCGGAGAAAGTGCTCGCCTTCACGGCCGAGTTCGCCGAGCAGAATCCGCGCACCGTCAAAGCGGTCATGCGCGCCGTGCTCGAGGCGAGCCAATACGTCGACGTGATGGCGAACCGGCCGCAGGTGGCGAAGGTCGTCGCGCAACCGCAGTACATCAACTGCCAACCCGAGCTGATCCTCGGGCGCTTGCAGGGCCTCTACGACTATGGCGACGGTCGCACCGAACAGGACCCCCTGTACATGACCTTCTATGACCGTGACACCACCTTCCCATGGAAGTCGCACGGCCTCTGGTGGCTGACCCAGTTCCGGCGCTGGGGGATGGTCGGCCCCGAGGTCGACTACACCGCCATCGTCGACCGGGTGCACCGGCCGGATCTCTATCGCGAGGTGGCGAAGGAGCTGAGCGTCACCGCGCCCACGGCCGATCTCAAGTCGGAGACCTTGTTCGACGGCGTCGCGTTCGATCCGACCGCCCCCGAACAATATGCCCAGAGCTTCTCGGTCAAGAGTCTGGCGTGAAGGAGCCCACCATGCGTATCCGATCGACCATCCGTGATCTCACCCTGCCGCTGCTCGGCATCGGCCTCGCCCTGCTGGTGTGGACGATGATCAGCTACGCGGTCGCCCCCGATCTGCCGACCCCGCTGCGCACCTGGGAGGAATCGAAGCGCTACGTGCTCGACCCCTTCTTCAAGGAGGGCGAGATGAACCAGGGCATCGGCCGCTTCGCGCTGCTCAGTCTGGTGCGGGTCGGCAAGGGCTTCGCCCTGGCGGTCCTGATCGGCACCCCGCTCGGCTTCCTGCTCGGGCTGTCGGGGTTGTTCCGCCGCACGTTCGACCCGCTGATCCAGATCCTGCGCCCGATCTCGCCGCTCGCTTGGCTGCCGCTCGGCCTGATCATCTTCCAGCGCTCGGAGCCGGCGGCGCTGTTCACCATCGCCATCTGCGCCATGTGGCCGACGGTGATCAACACCGCCGTCGGGGTGGGCAACATCAGCCAGGACTACCTGAACGTCGGCCGCGTGCTGCAGCTGTCGCGCTGGACCATGCTGCGCAAGATCATCATCCCGGCGACGATGCCGTACGTGTTCACCGGCTACCGGCTGTCGCTCGGCATCGCCTGGCTGGTCATCGTCGCCTCCGAGATGCTCACCGGCGCGCCCGGCGTCGGCGGCTTTCTGTGGCAGGAGTACAACAGCCTGGTCTACTCCCACATCATTCTGTCCATCATCACCATCGGCGTGATCGGCTTCCTGCTCGACCGGCTGATGGGAATGGCCGAACGGCGGTTTCAGACCGCCTGACGCGAGGTGAAGGCATGGCATTGCTGAAACTACAGGGCGTCGCGAAGAGTTACGCCGGCGCCGCCGGGGCGCACTGCGTCCTGCACGACCTCGATCTCGAGGTGCGCGAGGGCGAACTGGTGGCGATCGTCGGCGCGTCGGGCTCCGGCAAGACGACGCTGGTGTCGCTCATCGCCGGCCTCACCCTGCCCGACGCAGGCACGATCGAATTCGACGGCGAGCCGGTGCAGGGGCCCAATCCGCAGCGCGGCATCGTCTTCCAGAACTACTCCCTCCTGTCCTGGATGAGCGTGGTGGACAACGTCCAGCTCGCCGTCGACGCGGTGTCGCCGCAGCGCTCCGCCGGCGAGCGCCGCGCGCGCGCCGAGCAGTTCGTGCGCCTGGTCAACCTCGAAGCGGCGATGCACAAGCGGCCGCAGCAGCTCTCCGGCGGCATGCGCCAACGCGTCGCGGTGGCGCGCGGTCTGGCAATGGAGCCGCGCCTGCTGCTGCTCGACGAGCCGTTCAGCGCCCTTGACGCGCTCACGCGCTCGACGCTGCAGGAGGAGCTGGCGCGCATCTGGTTGCACGAGCGCACGACGATGATCCTGATCACCAACGACGTCGAGGAGGCGGTGCTGCTCGCCGATCGCATTCATCCCCTCACCCCCGGTCCCGGCGCCCGCTTGGGCCCCGAGATCGCCGTACCGATCGCACGCCCGCGCTCGCGCCGGCGGCTGAACAGCGACCCTGGCTATCACGCGGTCCGCCGCCAGGTGCTGGATTTTCTCGCCCACCAGCGGCCCGGCGCCGGCCCGGTCGCGGTCGAGCCGGCGAGGTTGTCGGCATGAGCCAGCCCTTTCTCGAGCTCAGCGGTCTGGGCAAGACCTACGACACACCGGCCGGACCGGCCGTCATCGTGCGCGATTTCTCCCTGCGCGTGCATGACGGCGAGTTCGTCTGCATCATCGGCCACTCGGGCTGTGGCAAGTCGACCGTGCTCGCCATCCTCATGGGGTTGAGCGAGGCGAGCGCGGGCGGCGTGATTCTCGGCGGCCGCGAGGTTGTCGGTCCCGGCCTCGACCGCGGCGTGGTCTTCCAGTCGCCGGCGTTGCTGCCCTGGCTCAGCGCGGCGGACAACGTGCAGCTCGCCGTCGACCAGGTCTGCGGCGGCACCGCGCGCGCGGACCGGCGCGCGCGCGCGCTGGAGGCGCTGCGCATGGTTGGGCTGAGCGAGCACGCCGACCGGAGACCGCGCGAGCTCTCGGCCGGCATGCGGCAGCGGGTCGGCATCGCGCGGGCGCTGGCGCTCGACCCCAAAGTGCTGCTGCTCGACGAGCCGTTCAGCCAGCTCGACGCGCTGACGCGCATGGAGCTGCAGGACGAGCTCGTGCGGCTGTGGCAGGCGCATCGCAAGACGGTGGTGATGGTGACCCATGACGTCGACGAGGCGCTGTTGCTGGCGGACCGTGTCGTGATGATGACCAGCGGGCCGGCGGCGACGATCGGCGAGATCCTCGAGGTACCGCTGCCACGCCCGCGCGATCGCGCCGCGCTGGTGGACGATCCGGCCTACTACGCGGCACGCGAGCGGCTGCTGTCCTTCCTCGAAGAAGCCGCGATGGTCCCCGAAACAGACGTGGAAGCGGAGAGGGTGGCGGAGCGCGACGAACGCTCGTTCCCGGTTGTAGAGAGCGGGGCAGCAGAAGTCGCGTAGGGACGGGGCTGCCCCCGTCCCACCTGGTGGGTACGCGCGATTGGGCGTCGTCAATGGCAGTGGTGCGCCCTGGGTGTCACGGGGCGTGGAGAGGAGTGAGCATGGCCGTCACAACACACGCAACCCTGGGAGCGCCGCCGACGATGCGTGGCC
>JBOHWA010000302.1:0-4305 GCA_050735855.1 Binatia bacterium | reverse complement strand
GCCGTGGACGGCGCGACGGTGGTCGGCGTCGCCCCCGGCCCCTGCGGCGCCACGCCGTCGAGCTGGCGCAGATAGGCGAGCAGCGCGGTGCGGTCGCCGGAGGCGAGCGCCAGCACCTGGCGATGCGGCTGCGCGGCGGTCAGATTGGCGGCGGTGCTGACGGTGATCTCGTCGAGGCTGATGTTCGACGACGAGTTGGTCGACGACAGCACGATGGTGTTCGCCGCGCCGGCGTTGAGTGCGACGTTCTCGAAGCGCGCGCGGCCCCAGTTGACGTGGCGCCATTCGGGGTCGGTGCTCATGCGCGGCAGGCTGGTCGCGTAGGCGGTGCCGTTGACCGTCGCGGTCAGATTGAAGACGCCGTAGCCGGAGCTGTAGCGCACCTCGAGCGCGCCGGTCCCGCCCGGGCCGCCGTTGACGTTGCTCAGCGTCAGGCGGTGGCTCGCGGCGCCGAGCGCGACGTAGGCGCGGCCGCGCACGGTGTCGTCGTTGTTGAGCTCGACCCACTGCGTCACCGGCGAGGCGCCGCCCGAGACGCTGCCCGACTCGGCCTGGATGACGGTACCGCCGGTGACCCGGAAGACGTCGTCGAGCGTAGCCGCCGAGCCGTCGTGCATGTACGGCGCCGTGTCCCACAGGCCGAGCAGCGTCGGCGTGTCGATGCCGGTCAGCGGCGCGCCGAGCCGGGCCCCCGACGTGGTACGCAGCGTACCGACGTTGCGCAGCGTGGCGGTGCCGAGCGTGCTGTCGGTGAACGCCGCGCCGGCGTGGCACGACGCGCAGCCGCTGGTGGCGAAGACCTGGGCGCCGGTCAGCGCGCTGGCGGTCATCGTGCCGTCGGCATTGCGCGTCGGGCTGCGCGGCAGCGTGGCGGTGCCGAGCGAGGCGACGTAGGCGGCCAGTGCGTCGAGATCGGCGGAGCGCCCGGTCTTCAGCGGGCCGAGCGGTGTCGACGCGGCGGCGAACTGCGCGGCGGTCATGAAGCCGCTGCCGCCGAAGGCGTTGCGGATGTCGTGCTCGAAGTCCTGGATCTCGTCGAAGTTGGCCGACCAGTGGACGTTGCCGTGCGCCGTGCCGCCGCGCCCGTGCAGCGTGGTGGTGTTGCGCAGGCCCTCGCCGCGGCCGGTGAAGTCCCAGACGCGGCCGTCGTGGCCGCCGTCGATGTGGCACGTCGCGCAGCTGATGTAGCCCTCGGCGCTCATGCGCGTGTCGCCGGCGTTGTAGAAGATGCGCTTGCCGGCCAGCACCGGCGCGGCGAGCGGCTCGCTGGCGACGGTCGAGACCTGCGCGCTGGTCACCGACAGCGCGCCGTAGCGAAAGAGCTCGTCGGTCTCCAGCACGCTGACGCTGCGCGACATGAGATTGTTGACGAAGGTGCGGCCGGTGAGCGCGTCGGTGCACGCCGCCTGCGGCGCCAGGCCGGTGCCGAGGCGGGTGACGAACGCACCGAAGCCGGTGGCGGCGCTGGCCTCGAGGGCGTCGAAGACCACCGCCTCGTTGTTGCCCTGCAGCGTGACCAGCAGGTAGTCGCCGAGCGGCGAGAAGCCGATCGCCGAGGCGGAGTCGCTGTTGTCGATGTCGATGGCGCGCGCGAAGGCGTTGGTGGTCAGGTCGATCTGTACGGCGAGGTTGCGCACCGTGTTGTCCTGGTCGAGGTCGGGGCCGGTGAGCAGGCCGCCGTCGACGTTCGGCTTGTTCGCCGCCACCCAGGCGCTGCGGCCGTCGGGGGCGATGGCGATGCCGGCCAGGTAGTTGGCGACGCCGTAGCCGGAGCCGGTGGTGTTGCGGTTGGCATCGTCGCCGAACTTGGGGAGGGCGATGGTACGGGTCAGGGCGAACGTCGTGGCGTTCACGTCCCACACCTCGCCGCGGTCGCGCGGCGAGAGGAAGCGGGTGACCAGGATGCGGGCGCCGTCGGCGCTGACCGCCAGGCCGCGCGGCGACGGGCCGAGCGTCAGGCGGCCGGTCTCCTGCAGCGTCGCCGCGTCGAAGCGCGCCAGTGCACCGCTGCCCTCGAGGGTGACGTAAACGGTGTTGCCGTTCGGCGCCGCGGCGATGCCAATCGGCGCGCTGCCGTAGCCGGTCGAGAGGCTGGCGATCGGCGTGCCGCCGGCGTCGAGGACGCGCACGCGGTCGTCGTCGTGGCAGGCGACCCAGAGCTGGCCGGAGGCGGCGCGGGCGATGGCGCGCGGATCGTCGCAGACGGCGACCTCGAGCCGCTTGTCGAGATCGTCCGTATCGAGCGCGGCGACGGTGTCGGCGTCGGGGTTGACCGACCAGACGCGGCGGGCGGTGGCGTCGCAGGCGAGCTGGGCGCTGTTGCTCGGCCGCACCGCCGGCGGCGCGGCGATCACCGTGACGTTGGTGCTCTCGCTGGCGATCGAGCCGGAGGGGTCGCGCGCCTGGACGGTGGCGCGGTAGTGGCCGGGGTTGGCGTACGTGGTCGACGCGGACGGCGTCGACGACCACGCCGTCTTCGCCGACCCGTCGCCGAAATCGAAGCGGTAGGTGAGCGCGTCGCCGTTCGGATCGGTGGCCGTGGCGCTCAGGCTGACGCTCTGCCCGGGCGCGGCCGGGTAGGCCGACGGCGCGAAGCTGGTGACCACCGGGGGCGCGTTGCCGCCCAGCGTCGCGCCGGTCGAGAAGCTGAACGAGTAGCCGGCGATGCCGTTGCCGGCGGCGTCCTTGATCCCGCCGGCCGGGATGACGACCTCGTACGACGTGTTCGGCAGCAGCGGCTGGTCGGGCTGGAAGGTCAGCACGTCGTCGAACGCGAAGGTGATGCGGCCGGCGAGCGGCTGGCCGCCGAGGCGGCGGACGATGAACGTCTGGCCGTTGATGATCGTCGGGGTCTCCAGCGTCTCGTGGATCAGCAGCGTGATCGGCGCGCCGAGCGGGTAGTTGGTGCGCCCGGCCTGCGGGATGTGGAAGCCGACCGACGGCCCGCGCGTGTCGGGCGCCGCCTGGTGGGCCCAGATCGCCATGCCCTCGTTGGTCCCGATGCCGCCGGTGACCAGCAGGTTGCCGAGCGGCAGCAGGTGCTGGCTGGTGTTGATGCCGAAGACGCCGGGCTGGTTGGGGCGTTCGACGTTGGCGCCGTCGAGGAAGAGCACCGACTCGAAGGTGCGCATGTCGACCTTGTGGCCGCCCATGAAGGCGAACTCGTCCTGGAACTGGACGTACATCGACTCGTCGCCGGGCAGCGGCCGGTCGGTGACGAAGCGCAGGTTGGCGGGATCGGTGGCGTCGACGACGCGGAAGCCGTTGCCCTCGGTCTGGTAGGGAAAGACGATGTAGAGCTTGCCGTCGCCGCCCCACAGCTCGGGCCAGTAGCCGCCCGGTCCGCCGGTGGTCAGCACGTCGAGCAGCACCGGGTTGGTCGGATCGCTGACATCGTAGGTCGCCACGCCGGTGCGGCTCTGATCGGAGGCGAAGATCAGCAGGTCGCCAATCAGGAACGGGTGGCCGATGACGCCGGTCAGCCCGAGGTGGTCCCAGCTCGAGAGCAGGTCCCAGTCGAGGTAGATCTCGGCGTCGCCGCCGACCTCGCCGTAGCTCCAGTAGGTATCGTTGATGTACCACGGCCCGAACAGGCAGCCGCGCGCGCCGGCACAGGTGAGGTCGGGGAACGGCCCGCGCTGCAGCGTGCGCGGGCCGGTGGCGCGGAACGACCACTCGCTGCCCGGCGGCCAGTTGGAGCCGAGGATGAGATAGTCGCCGCTGTGGAAGTAGCCATGCGCGCTGATGGGCATCGGCGTGACGCCGTGCTGGGCGAGCACGATGGGCTGGCGCGGGTTGCGGATGTCCCAGGTGCGCACCTGGAAGTCGGCCCCGGGCTGGCTCGACGGCACCTCCGGCACGGTGAAGAGGATGCCGTTGTGATAGGCGAGGATCGCCGTGCGGCCCTGCTGCGGCGCGTTGAGCCCGCTCAGCACCGCGCCGGGGGTCTGCGCGACGTTGGGGAAGCCGGGGGTGACCGGCGGACCGACTTGCGCAGTGGCATGTCCGGCGAGCAGGAGCGCCGCGGCGACCAGTCCGACTGTAATCCTGCTGCGCTTCACCGTCACCCGTCCCCGTTGGCGGAGATGACACACGTCCGCCGAATGATGCGGAACGGTCCAAGTTCCGCGCCAGCGCCTCGCCGCCGTCAGCGCACGCCGATCTGTTGCGCAGCGTCAGTTCGATGACTGCGAGCCGAGTCCTCGATCGCATGCACGCGCGTCCATGGTCGATCTGTTGCGCAGCGTCAGCTCGGTGACTGCGAGGGCGCTGGAGGGCGCCGGGCCCTCGGCGCCGGGGGCGGCG
>JBOHWA010000301.1:0-4428 GCA_050735855.1 Binatia bacterium | reverse complement strand
GATCTGCTCCATGTGGGCGAGCGGGACGAACTCGCGAATCAACGGGCAGCGATTGTCGGTGCGCTTGCCGAGCCGGATGGTGCCCATCTGGGTGAGCGAGCCGATCGGCTTGCCGAGGCCCTTCTTGGTCAGCTCGACGCCGGCGATCAGCGTCGTGCTCACCGCCCCGAGCCCCGGCATGAGCACGCCGAGCGGGCCGTCGGCTGAGGCGATGGGTACGGCGGGCATGGCGACGCCGTTGCTTAAAGGGTTCACTCCGACAAGGCAAGGTGGTCGGCCATGTGCGGCTTGACCTGGCGCGGCTTGACTTGCCGGCGAGCATCGGGAAGCGTTCTGCGCATGCGTTGGCGGGGTGGTGGACGTTGAGACGGCTGGCGTTGGTGACGTTTCTCGCGCTCGGTCTGGTGGTCGCCGGCGTGTGGTGGCTGAAGCTGGAGCCGTCGCCGCCGAGCATCGAGATCGCGGCTGGCGGTGACGTGATCGGGCGTCAGGCGGCGTGGGACGTGGTGGTGCGCGCCAACGGGCGACCCGCTCTGCGCTGGGTCGACGCGCGCCTGCGCGCTGGCGGTCAGACGTATCCATTGTTCAAGGAGGAGTTCCCCGCCGATGGTCCCGGCGTGAGTGAGAAACGCGTCCGGGTGGAGGCCGATCTCGGCGCCGCTGGCGTGGTCGAAGGGCCGGCGCAGCTCGAGGTGACGGCCGATACCTACGCCTGGCACCTGTTCGGTGGCAGCCGCGGCGGCGTGGCGACGCGCGATGTCGCGATCGACCTGTCCCCGCCGCGCCTCGAGCTGCTCACCACGCAGCACAACATGCGGCTGGGGGGAGCGTCGATGGTGCTCTTCCGCGTCAGCGACGACGCCACCGTCGCCGGGGTGAGGGTGGGCAACTATGAGTTCCCGGCGGTGCGTGGCTACTTCGCCGACCCGGCGATCGCACTGGCAATCTTCGCGGTCCCGCAGGATCTCGACACCGCCACGGTGCCGGTCGTCCACGCGGCGGACGCCGCCGGCAACGCGCAGTCGGTCTCCGTGCCGGTGTTGATCAAGGGGCGTACGTTTCCCGAGCGGCACCTCGCCATCGACGACGGCTTTCTGCAGCGCAAAGTGCCCGAGATCCTCGGCAAGGTCGGCCAACCGGTGCCGGTCGATCTCAAGCAGGGCTACCTGACCGTCAACCGCGACGTCCGCAAACAATCCGAAGAGCGGCTGCGCGCGATGACCGCCACCTCGGCCGACCATCCGTTGTGGACCGGCGTGTTCCATCGCCAGTCGAACGCCGCGCCGATGAGCGCCTTCGCCGATCGCCGCTCCTACGAGTATCAGGGCGAGACGATCGACCGTCAGACCCACCTGGGCTACGACCTCGCCTCGCTCAAACGCGCCCCGGTCGAAGCGGCGCAGGCCGGCGTCGTGGTGTTTGCCGACTACCTCGGCATCTACGGCGATACCGTCGTCATCGACCACGGCCTCGGCGTGTTCTCGCTCTACGGCCACCTGAGCACCATCGCCGTCACGCAGGGCCAGACGGTGCAGGCCGGCGAGACGGTCGGCCAGACGGGCGAAACCGGCCTGGCCGGCGGCGATCACCTGCACTTCTCGATCATGCTGCGCGGCACACACATCGATCCGGTCGAGTGGTGGGATCCGCTGTGGATGCGCGATCACATCGCCGCCCGGTTGGCCAGCTTCCCGCCCGCCGCGGCGCCGGCCGAACCGGCGCCGGCCCCCGTGCCGCCGAGCGAACCCGTCGCGAATGGCCAAGCCCAACCCTGACCAGCGGCAGAGCGCCGGCGAACGCCTACTGGCCGAGTGGGGGGTGCCGGTCGACGCTGCGCTGCCGGCGCTGCTAGCCGTGCTGCACCGCGACCCGACGGCGGACCTGGCCATCGCCCATCGGCTGGGCGCTGTCGCCAGCGACGACAGCGCCGCCCTTCTGGCGCGCATCGAGCGCGAGGCACCGGACAAGCAGGTGCGCAAGGAAGCCAAGCGCGCCCTCTATCGGCTGGAGCAACGCGGTGTCCGCCCCGCCGCCGCGCCGGCGGTGCCGCCGCAGCCGGTCACCGGACCGCTGATCGAGGGCTACGTCTCGCCGCTCGACGGGCGCGGCGATCAGTTGGTCTGGTTGGTCAAGCCGCAGGCCGGTGGCGTCGCCCACCTGTTCGCGGTGATCAACGATCCCGCCGGCCTGCGCGAGGCGGCGGTCAGCTTGATCAGCCGCAAGCAGCTCAAGGCGGTGCGCGACGAGCTGGCGCGCAAACACGACCTGCGCCTGGTGGACATCGACTGGCGTTACGCCGACTTCCTCATGCAGCGCGCTTTCGCCTGGGCGCGGGCGGGCGGTGAGCGCATCGAGGGCGACTATCCCGCATTGCGCGCGCAGCTGACCCGCCAGCCGGCTGCCGACACCCTGCCGCCGGCCGTGCTCGGCCGTATCGACACCGCGGCTCTCGCCGCGCCCGATACCCTGCTCGCCGGTTCGGCCGCGGTGCTCGAGGAGCCCGAGCTGCGCACCTGGTTCCTGGCTCGCGAGCAGATCGCCGCGTACCTGGCCGAGCTCGAGGGCGTGCGCGACAGCCCGCTGGTGCTCAACCGGGCGCAACAGGAGGAGCGCTTCGAAGACATCATCGGACGCGCCATCGACGGCCTGTTCGACGCCGCGGCGCGCCCGGCGTGGGCGCGCCGTCTGTACGAGATGGGCTACTTCTTCGCCGCCACGCGCCGGCCGGAGCGCGCGCTGCAGGCGAGCGCCGTAGCGCAGGCCCTGGACGGCGCCGGCGCGCCGCGCGAGATCGCCTTCTGTGCCCAGCTGGTGCGCGCCAGCCTGGCGTTCTTCTTCCAGATGGCGGTGCAGCAGGCGGAGGAACAGCAGCAATCCTCGCTGCTGGTCACACCGCAGCAGCTGCGGGCGCGCCGCGAGCGCCCGTAGCCGTCACACCTCGACGATCAAGCCGTCGTAGGAGATCTCTTCGGGGATCTCGTCGCGGTGCGCCAGCACCTCGCGGCCGCAATGCGAGAGCACCAGGCGGCGGCAGCCGAAGCGCGGGATGTGCTCGGCGAGGCGCGGGTAGTCGAGGTGGAAGTCGACACGCGTCTCGTAGAAGCAGCATTCGCAGATGAACAGGTCGGCGCCGCGCGAGTGGGTGACGAGCGCCTCGGTCCAGCCGGTGTCGCCGGAATAGAGGATGGTCTTGCCGTCGACCTGGATGCGGAACCCGAGCGAGGTCTCGGTTTGCTGATGGGGCACGACGAACGGTCGCACCTCGATGGCGCCCACCGTCGTGCGCACGGTGCCATTCACCTCGACGAAGTGCACGGCGTAGGGCAGGGGGCGCGCGGCGAGGTCCTTGTACATGGCGCGATAGAGGTCCTGCACGCGCGCCTCGGTACCCGGCGGGCCGACGATGGTCAGCGGCCGCTGGCGTGGCGAGTCGAACACCCAGGTGAGGAAGAAGAACGGCAGCCCGGCGAAGTGATCGCCGTGCAGATGGCTGAGGAAGATGGCATCGACGCTGTCCACATCGAGGCCGTCGCGTTTCATCGCCAGCAGCGTCGACGGCCCGCAGTCGAGCATGAACGTCGTCGACGGGGCGACGACAAGATAGCTGGCATGGCAGCGCGCGCGCGCGTTGAATGCGTCGCCCGTGCCCAGGAATCGTACCGTCACCGCCACAGTGGGTCCCTCAGTCCGGCAACCCGGCGGGTCACCTGTTCAAGCCGGGCGGATTATCGCCTGACCTGGTTCAAATTGCCATGCTTTGCTGCAGGGGATCGAATCAGCCGGCCGAGCTCGTGCGTGAGGACCAACAACGCCGGCAGCGTTGGGTGTGGTGTGGCCTTGAGATCGCTGATCAGGTTGAGCACCACGTCGAGCTGTTCGCGCCGCTCGGCCGCGTAGGTGTCGAGGCCGCTGCTGACCGGGGCGCCGTCCGGCAGGCGGTCGAGCACGGCGAGGGTGATCTGCCGGCGCAGGTCGCGCAGCCCTTCGGCGAGGCCGGCGGCCGCCCGCTGTTCCCAGCGATCGCCGGCGACCAGCAGCGTCGGGACCAGGTGCCGCATCCAGTCGAGGTCGATGAGCTCGGCCGAATGGAAATAGGCGTTGGCGGCGACGGCGAGCGCGACGCCGGCGGCCTTCGCGAGGTCGGCGATCTCGAGCAGCTCGTCGAGGGCTGCCAGGCGGGTCAGCCGATCGGCCAGGCCGCGGTCCAGTCCGAGGCCCGTGAGCCGGGCGACCTCCGCATCGAACACCGCGCGGCGCGAGGGGTTGGCCAGCTCCGGCCAGGTGGCCAACAGCTCGGCGATCGCATCGCGCCAGCGGTCGCTCAGCGCGCCGAGGTCGGGCTCCGGCGGCTGGGTCTCGACCATCCACCGTGCGGCGCCCTCCAGGGCGGCGGCGAGGGCGATGGCGCAGCCGCGGTCGACCTCGGCC
>JBOHWA010000300.1:0-2988 GCA_050735855.1 Binatia bacterium | reverse complement strand
ACCTCGACTACGGCCCGCCCGCCGGCCTGCCCGCGCTGCGCGAGGCGATCGCCGCGTACCTGCGCCGCGCCCGCGCGGTGTCGGCGACGCCCGAGCAGGTGATCATCGTCAGCGGTTCGCAGCAGGGGCTCGACCTGTGCGTCCGCGTCCTGCTCGATCCCGGCGACCGCGCCCTGCTCGAGGAGCCGCACTACCCCGGCGCCCGCGCGGTGCTGCTGGCCGGCGGGGCGCAGGTGGTGCCGGCCCCGGTCGGGCCGGAGGGTATCGACACCAGCACGTTGGGCGCGGCGCTGCGCGGAGTCCGCCTGGCATACGTCACGCCCTCGCATCAGTTCCCCAGCGGCGCGCTGATGTCGCTGGCGCGCCGCCTCGCCCTGCTGCGCTGGGCGGCGCGCAACGATGTCTACGTCGTCGAGGACGACTACGACAGCGAGTACCGCTACGTCGGGCGGCCGGTCGAAGCGCTGCAGGGCCTCGACCAGGACGACCGCGTCATCTACCTCGGCACCTTCTCGAAGCTGCTGTTCCCTGCCCTGCGCCTCGGCTACCTGGTGGCGCCGCCGCCGCTGGTGAAAGCCTTCGTCAACGCCAAGGCGCTGGCCGATACCGGCAGCGCCTCGCTCGAGCAGGGCGCGCTGGCGGACTTCATCCGCGAGGGCCACTTCGAGCGCCACGTGCGCCGCTCGCGGGCCCGCAACGCCGCCCGCCGCGCCACCCTCCTCGAGGCCATCGCCACCCACTTCGGCCGCCGCGCCGAGGTGCAGGCCGCCGACGCCGGCATCCACATCCTGCTGCGCCTGCGCGACATGCCCGCCCGCCGTTTGCGCGCCGGCGTCGCCCGCGCCGAACAACTCGGCGTGCGCGTCTACCGCGCCGCCACCTGCTACCTCGATCCGCCCGCCGACGCCGGCCTCCTGCTCGGCTACGCCGGCCTCGCCGAGCCGCAGATCCGCGCCGGCATCCGGCAGTTGGCGCAGGCGTTCGCGGAGGTGTGAGGCAGCCGATTCGTCGTGGCGTGCCGGGAGCCGCGGATCGGGGTTTGCTGCCTTGGATCCGGACGCGCGCGGGTAGAGGCGACCCCCCATCCTGTCCTTCCCCCGCAAGGGGGGAAGGGACCTTCTTAGTCCCGCCGCGAAACATTCGAGGAGGCGGCTCTCGAAGTAAAGCGCTACTTTATGGGTCCCTTCCCCCCTTGCGGGGGAAGGACAGGATGGGGGGTTCGCGACGAGCCAACATTCGTTGCGCGCCGAGTAACCTACCATTGGTGTGACGCGCGAGTTTGCACGCCGACTGCGATCGAACGCTACTGATGCCGAGCGCGCCTTGTGGCGCCGACTGCGGATGCGCCAGCTCGGTGGATACAAGTTCCGGCGCCAACACGCGCTGGGGTCCTATGTGGTCGACTTCGTCGGTCTGACCCGGCGGCTGGTGATCGAGGTCGACGGCGGTCAGCACGCGGAGCGAGCGGCATACGAAGAGAAGCGCACGGGCTGGCTGGAGGGGGGAAGGGACCCTCGTAGCACGGCGCCCGACGTGCGAACCGTCGTCTCTCGAAGTCGCGCGCTACTTCGAGGGTCCCTTCCCCCCTTGCGGGGGAAGGACAGGATGGGGGGCGAGCACGTCGCCCGCGAGATCGACCGACCAGCACCCCGGTGGTGTCCGACCCGCGCACGCGACAAGCGCGCCCCTCTACATCACCTTGGCGATCGCCGCGCACAATGCCGGCATGGTGCGCTCGTTCATGCCGGCGACGTTGATGCGGCCGGAGCCGACGGCGTAGATGGCGAACTCGTCGCGCAGGCGTTGCACCTGGGCGGCGGTGAGGCCGCTGAAGCTGAACATGCCCTTCTGGCGGGCGATGAAGGAGAAGTCGCCCGGCACGCCGGCGCGCTTGAGGCCGTCGACGAAGAGCTGGCGCATGCTGGCGATGCGCTCGCGCATGCCGGCCACCTCCTGCTCCCATTGGGCGCGCAGGGTCGCGTCGCTGAGGATCGCGGTGACGATCGCCGCGCCGTGGGCCGGCGGGTTGGAGTAGTTGGCGCGCACGCAGACCTTCACCTGGCTCTGCACGCTGGCCGCCTGTGCCGCGTCCTTGGCCACCAGGGTGAGGGCGCCGGTGCGCTCGTTGTAGAGCCCGAAGTTCTTCGAGAAGCTCGAGCAGATGGCGAGCTCGTCGACGTGCTCGAGCAGGATGCGCACGCCGACGGCGTCGGCCTCGATGCCCTCGCCGAAGCCCTGGTAGGCGAAGTCGACCACCGGCAGGGTGCGGCGCTGGGCCACCACGGCGGCGATCTCTCGCCACTGCTCGGCGGTTGGGTCGACCCCGGTCGGGTTGTGGCAGCAGGCGTGCAGCAGCACGGCCTCGCCCGCCGGTACCTGGGCCAGCGCCGCGCGCATGGCCGCGAAGTCGAGACCGTTGGTCGCCTTGTCGAAGTACGGATACGTGGTGGTGGTCAGGCCGGCCGACTCGAAGATCTGTGCGTGGTTGGCCCAGGTCGGATCGCTCAACCAGACGCGCCCGCTGACCTTGCTGCGGGCGAGAAAGTCGGCCAGCACGCGCAGGCCGCCGGTGCCGCCCGGGGTGTGCGCTGTCGCCGCGCGGCCGGAGCCGACCAGGGCGCTGTCGCGCCCGAACAACAGCTCGCGCACGCGCCGGCCATAGTCGGGGTCGCCGTCGATCGGCTTGTAGCTCTTGCTGCGCTCGGCCTCGAGCAGGCGGCGTTCGGCCTCCTTGACGCTGGGCAGCACCGGCGTCGTGCCGGCGGCGTCCTGGAAGACGCCGACCGACAGGTTGATCTTGTCGGTGCGCGGGTCCTGCTTGAAGGCGTCGGTCAGGCCGAGGATGGGATCGGGCGGGGCGGTGGCTACCTTCTCGAACATCTCATCACACCAGCAGTTGGAATGTCTCAGCACATATCTGCGCGCCGAGTGCGACGCCAGATGGTGCGCGGCGCGCAGTTCCGTTGATCGTTGAACGAGTCGCGAGCA